>JAILBW010000012.1 GCA_024680695.1 Bacteroidaceae bacterium | reverse complement strand
TGCCACACAGTACATCGCCGACAACAACGTCCTGATTCCCGAGGGCATCACTGCCTTCACAGGCCTCATCGACACACCTTGGATTGCCCTCCGTCCCTTGACCAACATCATCCCTGCCGGCGCAGCAGTCGTGCTGCAGGGTAAAGAGGGCTACTACAGCTTCATTCCCGTGACAGTGGATGCCACCATCGAAGGCAACGACCTGAAGGGCACCGCCGAGCCGTTAGAGGCCACTGGCTCGCAGTATGTACTGGCCGAGAAGGAAGGCGTCGTAGGCTTCTATCAGGCCACCGGCACCATCCCCGCAGGCAAGGCATACATCGAGTACGCCGGTGATCCCGTCAAGGGCTTCTTCTTCGGAGGCGACGAGACAGGCATTGAAAATGGTCAATGGTCAATGGTCCGCTCGGCTCTGCCGCTTGGCTTGTCCAAGAATGGTCAATCGGAGAAGATCTACGACCTGAGCGGCCGCAAAGTCAATGGTCAATTACCTAAGGGCATCTACATCGTAAACGGAAAGAAGATGATGGCAAAGTAGTGAGAATCTGAGATATCCTTTTGGAGGCAACACAGCCCGTCGGCAATCGTCGGCGGGCTGTTTTTGTCGCCACACCTTAGGTGGGTTCTAAAAATCGGCCCAGACGATGCTTGCGCGCTAAATCCTCTTTGTGCATGTGCGTTTGTGCATCCTTACATATATATTAAGGATGCACGCACGCACAGCATATTTATTGGTTTGCACATTTGCTGTGGCTGTAAAGGGCGGGTTCACGAACAGATGCGAAAGGCCAGACTGTTGCCTCCCGATTGAACGCGCTGTCAGTGCCTCTTCGGACAGCACCTTCTGTCTCTCTTGTCTTTTAAGGTGGGTTCTGAAAATTTGCAAAGGCTGCGAGTAAGCGAGAGGAAAGTCATGCTCGCATGAACTTTCCCGAGCGGGAGCAGACTAGACCGAAGGTCAAATGCAAAATGCAAAATGCAAAGAGAAATGGTCAAGGGCCGATAATCAATATCCGATATAGACCTGAATTATCTTTACACCGTCATTCATTCAATGCTCCTCTTCCGCCCATTTGACTAACAACCTTCGGAAGCTTGCTGCAGCAGGAGACGATGCGACAGCAAGCAGGAGCCAACGCGACAGCAAGCAGGAGACGATGCGGCAGCAAGCAGTCGGCGATGCCTGCATTTTGCATGGAGACATCCTTGCAAAGCAGGGAACGGTTCGATGAAATGTTTTAGATCCGAGGACATTATTTTTGCAAATCGCTTGCTTATTTGGGAAATAAATACTATCTTTGCGCACAGATTAAAGTATTAAACAGGAGAACAAGCCCTTAACATGTCTTTTAGCAAAGCTTCATTGCGAATTAAACAGGCCATCATGCCGCTTTCGATACTGTTCCCGCTCTTCGTGCAGGCACAGACGGCCCAGATGGTTTCACCCACAGAGATTCAGCCCACACAGAAGAACTACGTAATGAACCGCGCACCATTAGTGAGTGCGCCTTTCGTAAAACTGCCACCCTCGGCCATCACACCCCGCGGATGGGTGGGCGAGATGCTGCGCCGACAGAACGAAGGTCTGGCCGGAAAGCTGGGCGAGATAAGCGCATGGCTCGACAAGAAGGACAACGCCTGGCTCGAGCAGGGCGGACAGCACGGCTGGGAGGAAGTACCCTACTGGCTGCGAGGATACAGCAACATGGCCTACATATCGGGCGACAAGGCGATGCTCGACGAGACAAAGTATTGGGTGGAGGCCATCCTGAAAAGCGCCCGCGAGGACGGATATTTCGGTCCCGTGAACGAGCGCGACGGGAAGTACGAGGTCTGGGCAAACATGCTGGCGCTGCAAATCCTGCAGGACTGGTACGAATACAGCGGCGACGAAAGGGTGCTGCAGCTCATGAAGGGCTACTTCCGCTGGCAGCTGAACTATCCCGAGGAGAAGTTCCTGAAACATTATTGGGAGAACTCGCGCGGCGGCGACAACCTGCTCAGCGTAATGTGGCTCTATAACCGTACGGGCGAGGAGTGGCTGCTTGATGTGGCCCGAAAGGTGCATCGCTGCACAGCCAACTGGATGCAGGAGAGTAGCTTGCCAAACTGGCACAACGTAAACGTGGCCGAATGTTTCCGCGAACCAGCAGAATACTACATACTGACGGGCGACAAGGCTGCGTTGAAGGCGACCTACGACGACTTCCACCTCATTCGCCGCATCTTCGGACAAGTGCCGGGCGGCATGTTCGGCAGCGACGAGAACTGCCGCAACGGATACATCGACCCACGACAGGGCACCGAGACCTGCGGCTTCGTAGAGCAGATGCTCTCCGACGAAATTCTGATGGCACAGACGGGCGACCTGATGTGGATGGAGAACCTCGAGGACGTAGCGTTCAACTCACTCCCAGCCGCATTTACGCAGAATATGCGCGCCCTGCGCTACCTCACCTGCCCCAACATGATACAGTCCGACAGCAAGAACCATAGCCCCGGCATTCAGAACGGCGGACCGTTCCTGCTGATGAACCCCTTCAGCAGCCGATGCTGCCAGCACAACCACGCAATGGGATGGCCGTACTATGCCGAGAACATGGTGCTGGCCAGTGCCGACGGAGGTGCAGCCCTGCTCATCTACGGCGACTGTCAGGCAAGGCTCAAGGTGGCCGACGGACAGGAAGTCGTGCTCGACGAACAGACGCACTACCCCTTCAGCGAGGACATCACGCTGACAGTGAGCTTGCCCAAGGGACAGCAGCAGAAGAAAGGTACGGCCGCGCGCAAGAAAGGTGCCAACGCCGCTGGCGGAAGCATTTCCTTCCCCCTCTACCTGCGCATTCCGACATGGACTCCCGCTGCCCACATCACCGTGAACGGAAAGACGGTGCCTTGCCGTGTGGAGAAGGGCCTGCTCTGCATCCGCAACGAGTGGAAGGACGGCGATCAAGTGCACATCTTCTTCCCGATGAAGCTCAGCCTGCGCCGATGGGCACTGAACAAAAACAGCGTGTCGGTGGACTACGGGCCGCTTACCCTGAGCCTGTTCATCAAGGAGCGCTATGTGAAGATTGACAGCAAGTCCAATGCCATCGGCGACTCCCATTGGCAGGCGACTGCCGATGCCCAGCGCTGGCCGTCGTTCGAGATTCTGGCCGACAGTCCCTGGAACTACGCCCTGCTGCCCTCGACAGAGACGATGAAGATAGAGCGCGGCGAATGGCCTGGCGACAACTACCCCTTCAACAATGTGAACACTCCCATTCGGGTGAAAGCCTACGGCGCTCGCATTCCCTCGTGGGGCACGGATGCTACGGGCCTCTGCCAAATACTGCCCGACGGCGATGCACCACGCGCCGAACAGGAGGAGGTGACGCTGGTGCCAATGGGATCGGCCCGACTCCGCATCAGCGCCTTCCCGCCAATGCAGGAATAGTATGAGGGCGCTGACAACTCTGATTACTCCGATTACTCTGACTACTCCAAATATTCCGAATACTCCGATAAAACCTAATAAGACAAAGAATCGCATGAAGAAAATGATTTTGCCCATGCTCCTGGGCGCAGCCTTGCTGGCAGGATGCCAACAGCAGAAGGCCGAGAACACTTTCAAGCCCTACGTAGAGACAGACTTGCGTCTGCCCTCCGTACCTTTGGTGGTGAACGACCCCTATTTTTCCATCTGGTCGCCGTACGACAAACTGACCGAGGGCACTACCCGCCACTGGACCGACAAGGAAATGCCGTTGCTCGGCATGCTCCGAGTGGATGGCAAGCTCTACCGCTTCCTGGGCGCACAGCAGGAATACATCCTGGAGTCCATCGCCCCCATGGCCGACGAGGAGAAGTGGGAAGGCCGCGTCGTTCGTGAAGCACAGAAGGACGGATGGCAGGCCGAGACGTTCGACGACAGCCAGTGGCACACGGAGAAGGCAGCCTGGGGCTCGCCAAACCTGAACTTCATCGGCAGCCGCTGGTCGCGCGAGAACAGCGACATCTACATCCGCCGCACCGTGGACCTCACCGCCGACCAACTGGCCGAGGACCTCTACCTGAAGTACTCGCACGACGATGTCTTCGAACTCTATGTGAACGGCACCCAAGTGGCTTCGACAGGCGAGACGTGGGTGGACAACGTAGTGCTCCCCGTGACCGACTCGCTGAAGACACTCTTCCACGAAGGCCGCAACACGATTGCCGCACATTGCCACAACACGACGGGCGGTGCATACGCCGACTTCGGCCTCTTCCGCAACGTGCGGCCCGACGAAGTGACGGTCGAGGTGGCCGAGCAGAAGAGCGTGGACGTCCTGGCCACGAATACCTACTACACCTTCGCATGCGGTCCCGTGGATCTTGATGTGGTATTCACCGCACCGATGCTCATCGACGACTACGACCTCATCTCGATGCCTGTGAACTACATCTCTTATCAGGTGCGAGCCACCGACGGACAGAAGCATGACGTGCAAGTGTACCTCGCCGGCAGCCCGCTGCTGGCCGTGGACCAGGAATCACAGCCCACGATTTCCACCAGCGGCACTCAGGAGGGCGTGACCTTCGTGCGCACTGGCACCATCGACCAGCCCATCCTTGCACGCAAGGGTGATGGCATCTGCATCGACTGGGGCTACTTCTACCTGCCCGCCATCAATGGTGAGGTGGCACTGGGCAACACCGTCGAGATAGAGCAGACATTCGCCGCCAGCGGAACGCTTCCCGCAACGGCGCAGGAGATGGTGGCCCGTCGCCCCGCAGAGATGCCCACACTGGCCTATGTGCACAACTTCGGACAGGTGGAGACGGCCTGCAGCTATGCCCTCGTAGGATACGACGAAGTGCAGGACATCGAATATATGTACAAGCGCTACAAGGGCTATTGGGCTCACGACGGAAAGGTGTCCATCTTCCAGGCATTCAAGAAGCTCGAAGCCGAATACCAGAGCATCATGGCACGCTGCCGCCAGTTCGACAAGCAAATCTACGACGACGGAATGGCCGCCGGAGGCAAGCAGTATGCCGAGATACTGAGCGGCTCGTACCGCCATGTAATGGCTGCGCACAAGCTGTTCCAGGACGACGAAGGCAACCTGCTGTGGTTCTCGAAGGAGAACAACTCCAACGGCTGCGTGAACACGGTGGACCTCACCTATCCCGAAGCACCGCTCTTCCTCGTCTATAACCCCGAACTGCAGAAGGCCATGATGACCAGCATCTTCGACTACAGCCTCTCGGGTCGCTGGACGAAACCGTTCGCTGCGCACGACTTGGGCACCTATCCCATTGCCAACGGTCAGGTGTATGATGGCGACATGCCGCTCGAGGAGGCCGGCAACATGATCACCCTCGCCGCCATGCTCTGCAAGCTCGACGGCAACACGAAGTATGTCGATAAGTACTGGGACATCCTCACCACTTGGGCCGACTATCTTGTCGAGAACGGACAAGACCCCGAGAACCAGCTCTGCACCGACGACTTTGCAGGCCACTGGGCTCACAACTGCAACCTCTCGCTGAAGGCAATCTGCGGCGTGGCTGGCTATGCCGAGATGGCCCGCATGCGGGGTGATGCCGAGACAGCCGACAAATATCTGGCCGAGGCTCGCAAGATGGCCAAGACCTGGGAGGAGATGGCCCTCGAGGACGACCACTACCGCCTGGCCTTCGACCGCGAGAATACATGGAGCCAGAAGTACAACATGATTTGGGACAAACTGTGGAATCTGGGCCTCTTCTCGGACGAAGTCTACGCGCGCGAGATACCTTATTATATAAAGGTGCAGAACAAGTATGGCCTGCCGCTCGACTGCCGTCGCGACTACACGAAGAGCGACTGGATAATGTGGACCGCCGCCATGGCTCCCGACATGGAGACCTTCCAGCAGTTCGTGACGCCCGTCTACACCTACATCAACGAGACGGAGAGCCGCGTACCCATCAGTGACTGGAGCGACACGAAGACCGCCAAGATGGTGGGCTTCAAGGCTCGCAGCGTAATCGGTGGCTACTGGATGCGCGTACTGGCAGAGAAAGTGAAGAAATAACAAATAACAATCAACCTATTTATTAACAAATCAAAACAAGTGAGTATGAAGAAACTATGCATGATGTTGCTCGCCATCGTAGGATTTGCGATGTCGGCAAATGCCATCACTCTCACAGTAGTGAGCGGTGACAAGAACGACCCAGGCAACAACGAAGGTTGCCAGAAGCTGGTGGACGGCAATTACGGCACCAAGTGGGGTGACGGAATCAGCGAAGGCCAGACCAAGTATGTGATTGTGAAATCCAACGTGGCCATCATCCCCGCCTCCTACGTCCTCGTGACTGGTAACGACACGGCGGGCGGCAACTCTGGCCGTAACTGGAACAATTGGAAAGTGTATGCCGGCAACTTTGCCAGCGATGCCGATGCGGCTCGCAACGCAGAGGGCTGGGTGCTGATCGACCAGAGAACTAACGTCGGCGGCACGGATCAACTTCCCGCTGCCAACAGTCAGGCCACTCCTCCGTTCGTTCTGACCGAGACTGTGACGGCTCCTTATCTCTATTTCAAGATCGAGATTGAGTCGTGCGTGGACCTGAACACCTACATGCAGATGGGCGAGTTCTTCTTCGATAAGTACACAGTGGACCTGTCGGCCTTTGCCGAGGACATTGCCGCTGCAAACAGCTTCGATTACAAGAAGGCAGGCGATGCCCTCCTGGAGGCTGAGTATGAGGCCCTGCTGAAGAAGCTGAACGCTTCGGAGGACGCTGACGAGGTGGACGCTACGCTGACTCAGCTGACAAACGTAAAGAACTTCATCAACTCGCAGGCCGAGAAGGAATTCCTGGCACTGAGCGGTAGCAACACCTGGGGCGACGGTGGCTGGGCCAACTTCGTGGACGGCAACTACGACACCAAGTGGGGTGGCGGCTTAGGCAGCGAAGGCATGTGGATTGTATTCCGCGTAAAAGGTGGCGTACAGCCCTATGTATATCGTCTTGTGACTGGTGGCGACACAAAGAGCTATTGGGACCGCAACTGGTCTACATGGACGGTGTATGGTGCAAACTTCGCCTCCGTCTCGGATGCAAATGTGAATTCTGACCAGTGGGTGGCACTTGACATCCGTCAGGACATCGGTCAGGACCTCTTCCCCGCCGAGAACAGGAACCCGACGACCTTCACCTTCACCGAGGGCGTGAACGAGCCTTACTACTACTACAAGGTGCATGTAACCAAATCCTACAACAATGGCAGCAACCAGCAGATGTCCGAAATCGAGTTCCTCACCAAGGCTCAGCTCGACGAGCAGAAGCAGGCTTACATCGACGAATATGCATCCGTGGATCTCGAGGCAGAGGTTGAGCCTTGGCATCAGGCCGAGAAGGCTACCTTCATCGAGACGCTCAATCAGCTGAAGGAGACGAACGACGTACTCGAGATGTCGAAACTGAATAATACGCTGGCTGGCCTGAAATCGACACTTGAGGCCTCCATCGAAGACCGTGCCGCTCAGCAGGAGCGCTACGAGAAGGGTGGCTTCTTGCCTCTGGCCGGCAACACCGCATGGGGCAACGGCGAGAACTGGACACGACTCATCGATGAGAACCACGACTCGAAGTGGGGCGGCGGTCGTCCCGAAGATGGCTCGTTCGTTATCTTCAAGAAGGCCGATGCTGTAGCTCCCGAACTCTACACACTCGTAACCGGTAACGACACTCAGGGTAGTCCCGACCGCAACTGGGCAACATGGAAGATCTACGGAGCCAACTTCGCAGCCGATGCCGACGCTATCCGCGATGCCGAGTGGGTTCTTCTGGATTCCAAGGAAAACATCGGTCAGGACATGCTCCCCGGTGCCAACTTTGCTCCTGCCTACTTCAGCTTCAGCGAGAAAGTTGCCCAGGCTTATCAGTACTTCAAGATTGAGATTTCTGCATCCTTCAATAACGGTGGAAACATCCAGATGAGCGAGTTCAAGATGATTACACCTGCCGAACTCGAGGCCATCAAGGCTGCCTACGTAGAAGAGATGGCTCCGTTCATCAACGCTGTGTATGCAGACGACGCTATGAAGTTGAAGTACAACGCTGCACTGCGTGAAATCTCAATTGCTGCACCCGAAGGAATCCTCGCGGCAGTGGCTGCTGCACAGGCTGTTCAGAATGAGATTTTGGCTGCTCAGCCCGAGCTGACTGCAGTGGATGGTGTATATCAGATTGGCACCGCAGGCGAACTGATGACTTTTGCTCGCTTGGTGAATAACAGCGAGATGCCCGAGAATGGATACAGCGCTGTGCTGACGGGCGACATCGACCTCACGGCTGTGCCCTATGAGTACATCAAGAACTTCAAGGGCACGTTCGACGGACAGGGCCATGCCATCAAGAATCTGTCCATCAACCAGAGCAGCACCAGCGAAATCGGTCTCTTCGGTGTCGCCGAGAATGCTACCATCACCCGCGTAATGCTCGTGAACGCCAGCGTGAACGGCAACAACAACGCAGGCTGTCTCGTGGGTCGTGCCATCAACAGCACGATTTCGAAGTGCGCCGTGATTGATTCCTATGCCGAAGGTCGCGACCATGTGGGTACCATTGCCGGCGAAATCCGCGGTAACGTAGGCACAATCTTTACCGACAACTACTCCAACTCCGTGACCTATTCACGCGAGTATCAGGCTGGCGGTATGATTGGCACCATCCTGGGCGGTACGGTTGAGCACAACCTCTTCACCGGTACGGTGGATGCAGGCGGCGGTCGTTCCGGTGGTCTCATCGCCCTGCTCGACGGCAACGAATCCAACATTCTCATTAAGAACAATGCCATCTTTGCCACCAGCGTGGATTGCGGCTGGGGTACTGGTGACTGCTATGCCATCATGATGCGTGCAGGCCGTAACGCAAGCTATGAGAACAACTATTCGCTCAGCACCGCTACATATTGTGGCGAAACATTCAACCTGACAAATCCCAACGACGAGAACGGCGGGCAAGTGGATTGGGCAACCTCTACCACAAAGAG
>JAILBW010000002.1 GCA_024680695.1 Bacteroidaceae bacterium | reverse complement strand
CCGTTATTTTGCATTTTGCATTTTGCATTTGAAAAAAATGAGAGTGGTGGTGAATAATATATAGATAATAATTATACTATTAATATTATCTATATATATTGCGTCAGGGGTCTTTCATTTTTTGTTTGCAAAATGCAAAATGCAAAATCCGTGGTTGAGTGTACGACAGAGAAAAAGCCTTTATATTAGCATAAATCATAGACCGCCTTAAGCCTATGGCTTAAATGTACCCTAAAACACGCTTTACATCCCTTCTGAGCGCGTTTCTCTCCTTCGGTGGACTGTGACACCTCCGAGGCGGAAATTAAGCCTATGGCTTAAATGTGCCTTAAAACACGCTTTCCGACCCTTCTGAGCGCGTTTCTCCCTTTCGGTGGACTATGTACCTCCGAAGGAGAGATCGGCGATTGTATCGCAAAATACTCCGCCCACGACCGCAACATCAACTCCCCCATGAGGAAAGGGAGCCTCGAAACGGGGCCCCTTTGAGTTTCGGAATTAATCCCGAAGGGACTGACTCAACGCGAGCTCGACGAAACTGAAAGAATATATTTGTGAATCATTCGTGGGCATTCATGGACATTCGTGTTTTTTTCTCTCTTAACACTAATAACCACAAATTACCACGAATGATTTATAAATAAAATTTTACGACATTTTACATAATTCCGCTCATTCCTTATTTGAAAATACTTTACACTAATAGATCCAATACATGTTTCATTGCATGCAATTATGTGTGTTTTTACCTGCCAAACGAGCCAAAAAACCTGCCAAACGGGCCTTATCGTCTGCCAAAACGTGTGAAAATGCGTTTTTCGATTACAAATATGCCTCTTTGCGACAGCAAGCAGGGACCTTTGCGACAGCAAGCAGGGACCTCTGCGGCAGCAAGCAGGAGGCATCGCGACAGCAAGCAGGAGACATTGCGGCAGCAAGCAGGAAACTCGGCGACAGCACACTTTTTTGCATTTTGCATTTTGCAAATAGAATTTTGTGCATTGTTTACCTCTGTCGCACCTTCGGCGCTAATTATGGGTCCTACTGTTGTGCAGGGGTTCACACCCCTGCCTGTGGTCTGTCACCCCTTCGGGGTTTAAACTCAAAAACTCCCAAACTCAAAAACTCATAAACTCCCAAACTAATTGGGTATCTAAAGAATTATTTGTAATTTTGCGGCGCTATGAGTACAATAATATACAGTTCGCCGATATTCGGTCCGGTGCACAGCCGTCGGCTGGGTGTGTCGTTGGGAATAAACTTGTTGCCTGGTGATGGCAAGGTGTGCAGTTTCGACTGCGTCTATTGTGAATGCGGGCTGAATGCCGACCATCGTCCAAAGCGTCCGCTGCCTACGCCGGAGGAGGTGGGCAGAGCGCTCACGGAAAAGCTCCGCAGGATGGGGGAGGAGGGCGTAAGGCCCGATGTGCTGACTTTTGCGGGCAACGGCGAGCCGACGCTGCATCCGCTCTTTCCGGAGATAGTGAGGGAGGTGAGGCAGATTCGCGACGCGCTGTGCCCGCAGGCGCAACTGAGCATCCTGAGCAACGCCACGCAGATACATCGACAGGAGATCAGGGAGGCGTTGCGGCTGTTCGACAACAATATTCAGAAACTGGACACGGTGGATATGGACTATATCCGCATGGTGGACCGTCCGCAGGGTCGCTACGAAGTGGAGAAGCAGATAGAGTACCTCGCCATGTTCGAGGGAAAGGTGATTATCCAGACGATGTTCATGGGCGGGGAGTTGAACGGGAAGAGCGTGGACAATACGGGTGAGGAATACGTAGTGCCCTACTTGCAGGCGCTGCAGCGCATCGGTCCGAACCAGGTGATGATCTACACCATCGACCGCGAAACGCCTGTATCGGGCTTAAAGAAGGCGAGCCACGAACAGTTGGATGCCATCGCCCAACGTATCAGGGATTTGGGAATAGCGACGAGCGTGTCGTATTGAAAAGCCTCTCCCCCCTACCCCCTCCCCTAAAAGGGAGGGGGGGCTGGCGGCGAACAAGCCCCTCAGCATCCTTGCCCCCTCTCCTTTAGGAGAGGGTTGGGGAGAGGCTACCTCTCCTTAAGGAGAGGGCTGGGGAGAGGCTACCTCACTTACCGTCTTTCCTTCCAATAACTGGGGATGAAGAGGAAGAGGACGGAGTAGATCTCAAGACGACCGACAAGCATGTAGAAACTCATGAGCCACTTTCCGAACGCAGGTATGTGGCTGAAATTGCTTGCAGGGCCAGTGGTGCCGGTGCCGGGGCCTACGTTGCTGAGCATGCTGATGCTGCTGCCCAATCCTGTATCGGCATCGAGGCCCATCAACGTGAAGCATATCATCCCGATCACTACCAGTACGGCATAAATGAGAAGGAAGGAGAGTGTGCGCCGCACCAGTTGGTTGGGGATTATCTGGTTGTTCACTCTCACGCTGAGCACTGCGCGCGGATGGAGTTGGAGGATGAACTCGTTCAGGGCAGTCTTGATGGAAATGAGGATGCGGATGATCTTGATACCTCCGGCTGTGCTGCCTGCGCAGGAACCGATGGACATGATGAGCACTGTGGGCATCCAGAAGGCACCGCCCCAGGCCACATAGTCGAACTTCTGGGAGGAGTAGCCTGTGCTGGTCATGTTGGTGGCTACATGGAAGTATGCCGAACGGATGCGCTCTTCGAGTCCGACGGGAAGGGCGGCGACTCCCTCGGGGGGCACTGGGCCAAAATAGAAGAGCATCACAAAGAATATGACCATCACGGCGATAGCGCCCAGATAGAAGTGCAGTTCCTCGTTGCGCAAGAGGAGGCGGGGACGGCGGATGCTCGCGTAGTAGTAGAGGCTGAAGTTCACTCCGCTGAGTATCATGAAGGTGGGAGCGACGTATTCCAGATAGGTGGAATGGAAGTGGGCGATGCTCGCCGTGTGGGTGCTGAATCCGCCAGTGGCAATGGTGGTCATGGAATGGCAGACGGCATCGAAGAGGTTCATGGGCCCTGCCCAGTAGAAGAGAGCACAGAGCGCGCTGAGCATCAGATAGATGAGCAGCAGTCGGCGGGCGGTGCTGGCTATCTTTGGCCGCAGTTTGTCGACTTCGACGCCTGGCACCTCGGCCGAGAAGATGCTGTTGTTCTTCATCTCGTAGGAGGGGATGAGGGCGATGGTGAAGACCACGATGCCGAGTCCGCCCATCCACTGCGTGATGCTGCGCCAGAACTTCAAGGCGTGCGTCATGGATTCGATGTCGCTGATGCAGGTGGCGCCGGTGGTGGTGAATCCGCTCATCGTCTCGAAGAAAGCGCTTGAGATGTCCAACTTCTGAACCATGAGGAAGGGAATCATGCCGAGCACCGAGAACATGATCCACGAGAGGGCTACGACCAGAAAGTTGTCTGTGCGGCTCATGCGCTGGTTGACGCCCTTCGTGCCCATCCACTTGCAAACGGCACCTATCAGGAAGCAAAGCGAGGCGGTAATGAGAAAGGCATCAAGGTCTCCCTCGCGATAGAAAAGCGAGACACCGATGGCGAACAGCAAAAAGCAGCCCTCCATCAAGAGCAGCGAACCGAAGATGCGTTTCTTCATAAGTAAATCCTCAAATCCTCAAATCCTTAAATCCTTAAATCTTTAAATCTTTAAATCAGTAAGTGCATGTCGAGGATAGTCGATGGTGTAGTGCAGTCCGCGGCTCTCCTTTCGTTCGATGGCATGGCGGGTGATGAGGTAGCCCACATTGATCATGTTGCGCAGTTCGCAAATGTCGCGGGTGGGCTTCACTCGCTTGAAGAGGTGTTCGGTCTCCTCGTAGAGAAGGTCGAGGCGCTCCCATGCACGATGGAGTCGGAGGTCGCTGCGCACGATGCCCACATAGGTGCTCATTATCTGGTTCACCTCCTTGACATCCTGCGCGATGAGCACCTTCTCCTCGTTTGACATAGTGCCTTCGTCGTTCCATTCGGGCACCTGGTCGTTGAACTGATACTGGTCGATGCATTCCAGGCTGTGCTTTGCTGCGGCATCGGCATAGACGACGGCTTCGATGAGCGAGTTGCTGGCCAAACGGTTGCCGCCATGCAGGCCGGTGCATGAACACTCGCCTACGGCATAGAGACGGCGGATGCTGCTCTGCCCGTCGAGGTCGACCTTGATGCCGCCGCACATATAGTGGGCACTGGGCGCTACGGGGATGTACTGCTTGGTGATGTCGATGCCGATGGAGAGGCACTTGGCGTAGATGTTCGGGAAGTGGTGCTTCGTCTCTTCGGCATCCTTGTGAGTCACGTCGAGGCAGACATGGTCGAGGCCGTGAATCTTCATTTCGTGGTCGATGGCTCGGGCCACTATGTCGCGCGGAGCCAGCGACAGGCGCTCGTCATACTTCTGCATGAACTCCTCGCCGTTGGGCAGGCGCAGGATGCCGCCATAGCCGCGCATGGCCTCGGTGATGAGGTAGGCGGGGTGCGTCTCCTTCGGATTGAAGAGCACGGTGGGGTGGAACTGTACGAACTCCATATCCTTGATTTTCCCCTTGGCGCGATGCACCATTGCGATGCCGTCGCCGGTGGCGATGTCGGGATTGGAGGTGGTGGCATAGATGGCGCCTGTGCCGCCGGTGGCCATCAGGGTGACGCGGCTCAGGTAGGTGTCCACCTTCCCCGTCTCGGGATTCAGGATGTAGGCACCGTAGCATTCGATGTCGGGGGTGCGGCGAGTGACGCGAATGCCGAGGTGATGCTGCGTGATGATCTCCACGGCGAAGTGGTGTTCCAGCACCTCGATGTTCGGATTGCGGCGCACGGCTTCCATCAGTCCGCGCTGTATTTCGGCACCCGTATCGTCGGCATGGTGGAGGATGCGGAACTCGGAGTGGCCGCCTTCGCGATGAAGGTCGAAGTCGCCGTTCTCCTTCTTGTCGAAGCAGACACCCCACTTCAGCAGGTCGCGAATGCCGGCCGGCGCACCCTTCACCACCTGCTCCACTGCGGCGGGGTCGCTGATGTAGTCCCCGGCGATCATCGTGTCTTCGATGTGCTTCTCGAAATTGTCCACCAGCAGGTTCGTCACCGAGGCAATGCCGCCCTGCGCCTTGGCCGTATTGGCCTCCTCAAGCGTGGTCTTGCAGACAAGGGCCACCCGCCCTTTTCCGGCATCGGCCACTTTCAGTGCATAACTCATTCCGGCCACGCCTCCGCCTATAATCAGAAAGTCGTACTTGTGTATCATCGGTAGCTTTTCTTTATGAGAGATTGATTAAAATTGGACTATTCGAGGACAAAAGTACAGAAAAAAGTCGAAGGAGGTGCAAGTTCTTCAAGTTTTTTCTTTACCTTTGTTGGCATAATGAAGAAAGTGGGCTATGTGGAGAACAGTTTTTTCGTATAGGATGATGCTGCTTGGCGCAGTTTGTCTGATAGTGTCGTGCGGCACATTGCGGCAACAGCCGCCAGTGACAGATTCTGCGTCCATTCCGCAGAAAGTGGTAGAGTTGACGAGCATCGAGCCTCAGCCCGTTGCGCCCGTTGTCCAGCCGGAAACGCCGGTGGCGCCGCAGCCGGCGGTGCAGCAGGTGGCAGAAACCTGGGACGAGCGAGTGCGGCGGGGTCTCGACTCGCTCTGTGCACAGCCTCTCTTCGAGATATCCCATCTGGGCATGTTCGTCTACGACCTGACGGACAACCGACCACTCTATGCGCGAAATGCCACACATCGCTTGCGTCCGGCATCGTGTCAGAAACTGGTCACCTGCATTGCTGCCCTCCACTTCTTGGGCGGCGACTATCTGTTCCGCACCCGCTTGTTCACCACCGGTACGGTGCAGAATGGTGTACTCAATGGCGATGTCTATGTGGTGGGCGGGATGGACCCCCTGTTCTCGCGCAGCGGCATTCAGCAGATGATCTCAGCCCTTTCGCGCGAAGGCATTTCCAGCATCGATGGCCATCTGTATATCGACCTGACCATGAAGGACGACATCGGCTACGGCTCCGGCTGGTCGTGGGACGACGACTACGGTCCCTACTCGCCCCTGATGGTTGATGCCAAGGACCAGTTTGCCGAACAATGGGTGGCAGCACTGGGGAAGGCTGGCATCCGACTGAAGTACAGAGCCGTCGGGCAGAGGGCCCTTCCCGCTGCAGGGACGCACGCTTTGGCCACCATCACCCACACCATCGACGAAGTGATGCTTCCCACACTGAAGGAGAGCGATAACATCTTTGCCGAATGCATCTTCTTCCAGATTGCTGCAATGGGTGGACAGAAACTATCCACTCGCAAGCATGCCGAGGCAAAAATCAAGGACTTGCTCTCCCAACTGGGATTGCCCATAGATAATTACGCCATCGCCGACGGAAGCGGGCTCTCGCCCTACGACTATGTGACGCCCGAGATGCTGGTTGCCCTGCTCAATTTCGCTCAGGCGCGGCCCGAAATCTTCAACCACCTTTATCCCGCCCTACCCATTGCCGGCGTGGATGGGACACTCGAGAAACGAATGCTCGAAACGGCAGCAGCCAAAAATGTGCATGCCAAGACGGGTAGCGTAACGGGCGTCTCCAGCCTGTCTGGATATCTGACAGCCTCCAACGGCCATCTGCTCAGCTTCAGCATCATCAACCAGGGTGTGCCCCGCTCATCGCTCGGACGCGAGTTCCAGGACCAGGTGTGCCGCTTCCTCTGCGGAGGGAACTAAGGTTTTGCCATACCATTTTGTGAGAAACCACCCTTCCCTCTCTCGGAGGGGGGATGAATATGAATGCGAAAGACTATGAAAATGAAAAGAATGCTTCTGGGGACGATTGCCGTGGCGGCATGCCTGACCGCCGGTGCCCAAACAGTGGTGGTGAAGGATACGGTGATGACGACCTATCCTTTCAGTGACCCGAACCCCATTCCTCAGGTGAAACGTAACAGCTATCCGTACTGCGGCTTCGAGAAGTTCGCCACCGAGCCTGTACAGCAGACGTGGAAGATGGTGGTGCTGGAGAACCCTTATCTGAGAGTGAAGATATTCCCCGAGATTGGCGGAAAAGTGTGGTCGGTGTTCGACAAGACTGCAGGGAAAGAGATGTTCTACGACAATAATGTGGTGAAGTTTCGTGATATTGCCATGCGAGGGCCTTGGACCAGCGGCGGCATAGAATTCAACTATGGTGTCATCGGCCATGCGCCTTCGTGTGCCCACCCTGTGGATTGGCGCACCGAGACGAAGGCAGACGGGAGTGTCAGCTGCTACATTGGAGTGCTTGAGATGACGAGCCACAGCCGTTGGTGTGTGGAGATAAACCTGCCAAAGGATGCGGTGTGGTTGCGTACCACCTCTTTCTGGTATAACCTCACCAGCTATTACCAGCCATATTATTCATGGACAAATTCCGGCGTAACGTCGGCCGACGACTTGATGTTGGTGTATCCGGGTTCCCACGCCATCGGCCATGAGGGAGAGTACCTGTCGTATCCCGTAAACAAGAAAGGACTCGACATCTCTCTCTATGCCAACCAAGAGGGTATGCCCAGCATTTCGTATCATGTAGTAGGCACCCGAAAGCCGTTCTTCGGGGCCTATTATGCGAAGAGTGACTGGGGCATGCTGCACTATGCCATGCGCGACGAGAAGCTGGGACGAAAGTACTTTGCATGGTCGCGCAGAGACGATGGACGGATCTGGATCGACCTGCTTTCAGATTGTGGTGTACAGTATGTGGAGATGCAGGGAGGACGACTCTTTAACCAGAATATGGAGAGGTGCTCCGAGAAAACGTCGTTCAGACAGTTGCTCTTCACGCCGTTCGGTAGCGATGAATGGACCGAGTACTGGTTGCCATACAGCGGCATCGGAGTGGCTGACGAGGTGTCGTTAGACGCGGTGACCGACGTGAAGGGCGGCGAGAAGGGCACACAGGTGGGCATCTATCCGCTGCAGGCGGCCAGCGGCACCTTGACCATCCTCGACAGCGAGGGAAAGACGCTCTATGCGGCAAGGCACAACCTGCGTCCGGCTCAGGCGCTCCGGCTGGAAGTGGAAGGCGAACCTGCCAAGGTGGTGATGGAGGGGAAAGTGCTCTGGCGGGCAGAGAAAGCCACTTCCGAACGTCCACTCAACCGCAATCCGAAATTTGACGATTCGACGGCTTCGGCACAACTGCTTCTGGCTCGTGACTATATAGGATTTCGCAAGTACGACAAGGCCGAGCAGGCGCTTGATAAGGCGCTGGCACTGGATTCTGCATATATGGATGCCTTGGCCCTGAAGGCGAATCTGCTTCTCCTCCGCATGCGTTGGCAGGAGGCATGGGACTTTGCCTGCAAGGCCCTCACCATCGACCAATACAATCCCGAGGCTGGCTATGTGGCTGGTGTGGCAGCATCGGCACTCGGAAAGGAGGAGGAAGCCCTCGACTGCTTTGAGGTGGCAGCGATCCCCTATAGTGCGCTCCGGTCAGCTTGCCTTACGGAACTGGCACGGCTGCACAGCCGCCTCGGCGACAGCAGGCTGGCTGCGGAATATGCCCGAAAGGCACTCGTAAGCAATGCTCACAACATCACGGCTCTGATGCTTCTCTATAAGCAGACGGGAGAGGGGATGGAACGGATTCTTGCCCTCGACCCGTTGAGCCACTTTGCTGATGCCGAGAAGATGCTCGCCGGCACTCTTTCGAAAGAGGATTTTGCCAAATCCTTCAGCGAGGAAATCCCTTGGGAGGACTATTTGGAACTGGCCGCGTTCTACCATAGCATTCGCTTGGATAGTGAGGCTGTGAACATCCTTGCAGCCCTGCCCAGACAGAATGCCCTTACGGCGCTGTGGATGGCTTGGCTGCGTAATGATGCCACTGCGATTGAGGCTGCCGAGCAGCAGACGCTGGATTTCGTGTTTCCATTCCGTGCGGAGTCGGTGGCACCACTTGAATGGGCTTTGGCTCATGGCGGACATTGGCAAAGCCGCTACCTGCTGGCATTGCTGAAGGACTATCTGGGCGATGGCGATGCCGCACGAAAGCTTGTGGCTGCCGATGATGCAAAGTATGCACCTTATTATGTGTATCGTTATCAGGCTTTCTCGGCCGATATCAATGATGTCCGCAAGGCTGCTGAAATCGACCCTGCAGGATGGCGATACCGACGTATTCTGGCGATGGCCCTCATTGGCAGCGGCAAAGCCGACGAGGCCGTAGAGATGCTGCAGGCGTTTCGTCCCACCTGTCCGGACAACGTACAGATAGGTGATGCTCTGGTGGATGCTTACGTGGCTGCCGGACGTTACGAAGAGGCTGACGCACTGCTCTCCTCGCTTGTGATACTGCCATTCGAGGGAATGCGCGGAAGTCACGACAAGTATCGCGACATTAAACTCCACCTTGCTGCGGCCGCAATTGATTCGGGAGATTATCGGAAGGCATCCCGCCTTATCAAAGAAGCACAGCAATGGCCTCGGAATTTAGGCGTCGGAAAGCCTTCGGAAAAATCTATCGACCACGATGTGGAAGACCAGCTGACGGCTGAAATCAAACGTCGGCGCCATTCCAAGGGTCCGTTCGAGCCTGTCCTTCCACAAATGAAAAGCTTGATGTCCCATGATAAACGGTTGTTTAATTGAAGTCGGAAAGGTAGTCACAATGGAAATCAGAAAGCGACGCATTGTCTTCATGCTGCTGTGGCTGGCAGCTGTCAATCTGTCGGCACAGGATGCTGGCAGCCAGTTTGTTCCGTATGCGCCGGATGGTGTACCGTTCGAGGTGGTCGATGAACCTTGGGTGGCCGATGGATTGGGCAACCACCGTGCGGTAGTAAAGGCAGCATGCCCGGCAGGCACCAAGGCAATCCGTGCCTCGCTGAAATGGCGAAGGCCGGATTTGAAATGCAATGTCACAAGCTTCGTCATCGTGGGGCAGAAGCGTGGCGAACGGGTGGCACACTTCTGGGCCGAGAAGCGTTTGCCCGAAGAGGGAGTGGTGTGGTTCGAGCCGCTGAACGGAGAGGACACCTACCTTATTTATTACATGCCCTTCAACCTGCGCAAGGGGAGTGCGGAGTGCCGGTTCATGAAGGATTATAATGACTACATCGTCTATTCCCCCGAGCAGGCGGATGCATGGAAAGCTACGCTTCTTGGCGAGAAGCCCGTCGAAGCCACTGTGCTGCGTTTCGAGGAGCTGAACAGCTTCGAGGCCTTCAGCCAGATGGGCAACATTGCCACGGCAGCCGAGACCGATTCGATGCTTGCCTGCCACAGTGAGAATCCTGTCATCTTTCCCGAGGATCGCTGCTTTCCCATCCGTCTGTTTCATCAGCTGCCTGTGCGTTGGGTGAAGAGGGTGCCGCAGGATGCCTTCGAGGGTACGGCTCAGCGAAACGAGTACTATGTGTGGCAGATTGGCCTTTGGGCGGCTCATGGTGCCCTTCAGGGGGTGAAGGTCGCCTTTTCCGACCTGAAGCAGCGGGGAGGCAGTACGGTAATCCCTGCCAGTGAGCAGACTTGCTTCAACTGTACAGGTACTGGTTGGGACGGGGAGCCGCTGACGATGAAGGTAAATGTGGCTCAAGGAGATGTCCAGGCGCTGTGGTGCGGTGTACAGGTGCCTCAGGATGCTCCTGCAGGGGTGTATGAAGGCTCGGCTACGGTAACTGCCCAGGGGATGGCACCGCGCAAGGTGGCCTTCGTGCTGAAGGTGGAAAACAATGTGTTGGCCGACAAGGGCGACGGCGACCTTTGGCGACTGGCCCGTTTGCGCTGGCTGAACTCCACCATCGGCTCGGAAAAGACGCTCATTCGGCCTTTTAGGGAACTGAAGGTGAACGGCAAGCGCATCAAGGCTACCGAGAAGCGCCTGGAAGTGGCAAACAACGGCCTGCTCAAGTCGGTGATCGTGAACGGACACGAAGTGCTGGCCGAGCCTATGGGCATTGAGGTGGAGACCTCGAACGGCATTATCCGCTTTGACGGCGGCAAGGTGAACATCCGCAAGGATGCAGCCACACAGGCGACTTGGAGCTCCGAACAGGTGAAAGAAGGCATAAAACTGACCTCCGAAGCGCGCATGGAGTATGATGGACAAGTACTGCTCAAGCTATACCTCTCGGCCGAGAAGGAACTGGCCGTGAAGGATATCCGCTACATCACCGCCTATACGCCTTATGCCTCGAAATACATGATGGGCATCGGACAGGACGGCGGCTATCGTCCGCAGCAGTGCACTTGGGATTGGAGCGGACGGTGGGACAGCTACTGGATGGGCGGTGTGAAGGCCGGCCTCCATGTGGAGTTTCGCGGCGATGATGCCTACCATGGGCCGCTGCTGCGCGACTACAAGAAGAATGCACCCGCTGCCTGGTACAACGAGGGGAAGAGCCACGTCGAGATGTTCACGAAGGATGCAGGTGAAAAGGCCAAAGCCGTAGTGACTGCCGCTTTGGGTAGCCAGACGCTCAGCCGCCATCCGCTCGAACTGCAGATGGTCTTCCACATCACTCCTGCCAAGCCCCTCGACACCCGCCATCAGTTCGAGCAACGTTACTACCACGCCGATCCGATGGGCTTCGAGAAGGCATCCGAGGAGGGGGCCAATATCGGCAACATCCATCATGCGGGAAAGCTCAATCCCGTAATCAACTATCCCTTCATCGTCCGCGAACCGCTGAAGGAGCACATCAAAGCCATGCACGAAAAGGGGCTGAAAGTGAAGCTCTACTACACCATCCGCGAACTCACCGACTACGTCTCGGAGATCTATGCCCTCCACAGCCTCAACCATGAGATTATGGCCGCTGGCCCCGGCGGAGGCGCCCCCTGGCTCTGCGAACATCTCGTCGAGGACTATTGGCCCGCCTGGTATGCCGAATACTCCTTGGGGATGACCGATGCGGCATGGGTCACCAGCCCCCAGTCGCGCTGGATCAACTACTACCTCGAAGGGCTGCGTTGGATGCTGGAGAACTACCAGATAGACGGCTTATATATGGACGACATCTCGTTCGACGGATCGGTGATGAAACGCATGCGGAGCGTAATGGAGACCTATCGCCCCGGTTCCCTCATCGACCTTCACTCCAATACCGGCTACTCCAACGGCCCGATGAACCAATACACCGACTATATGGCCTTCGTCGATCGCCTGTGGTTCGGCGAGTCGTTCCGCTACAACCAGATGTCCGCCGACCAGTGGCTCATCACCTTCTCGGGAATCCCCTTCGGCCCCATGGCCGAGATGCTGCAGGACGGAGGCAATCGCTGGCTGGGTGCGGTGTTCGGTGCCACCGGGCGCCACTCCTATGCAAAGTTCTCGCCAGTGCCCGTATGGAAAATCTGGAAAGAGTTCGGCATCGAAGAGGCGCGGATGATTGGCTGGTGGGACGAGGACTGTGCCTTGTCGACCTCCGATCCCGAGGTAAAAGCCACCGCATTTGTCCGCAAGGGTCGGGTGCTCATCGCGGTGGGCAACTTCTCGACGGAGGAGAAGCTTGTCACCTTCACCCCCGATTGGAAACGTCTGGGCCTGAAGTCCGACAAAGTAGATGTCCGCATCCCTGCCGTCGAGAACTTCCAGGAAGAGGTGAAATATGACTTTTCCTCGCCTCTCGTCATCCCCGCCAAGCAGGGCAATCTCATCTGGATTGAAGAGCGCAATTGAAAAAACGTTTCATTTTCTTGCTTTTGTCCTCGCTTATTCGTACCTTTGCTCCCACGATGAGCAGGATAAGGGCAGTTTAACGCCTCCGTGTGATTAAGAAGTAACAATAAATAAACGAAACGATGAAAAAGATTATGACCATCGCGCTGCTGAGCATCAGCATGGCAGCCGCAGCACAGACCGAAAAGAGTTGTATCGAATGGCAGAACCAGTTTCAAGCCGAAATGACTGGCCTGAAGAGCGAAGTCGCCAGCCTGAAGACACAGTACAAGGCTACGAAGAGCGCCGACACCAAGGCATTGCTGAAGCAGAAGGAATCCGACCTGAAGGCCTCCAAAACCAATCTCAAGTTGGCCAAGAAGGCTGTGGCTACCGAGAAGGCTGCCGACAAGGCACTCATAAAGGCCACCAAGCAGGCCAGCAAACTGCAGCAGCAGAAGGACAAGGCCGAAAAGGCTGTCATCAAGGCGCAGCAGAAAGCATCCAGTGCCGACAAGAAGGTGACCGCCGCTGAGCAGAAGCTGGAGAAGGCACGCCAAGATGCCGACAAGGCTTACAGCGCCATCGAGAAGGCAAAGTCGAAGGTGAGCGGCCTCGAGAATGACAGCGATATCGCAGACAGCGCTATCGAGAAAGCCCAGCAGCAGAAGTCGGCAGCCAAGCAGAACCTGCTCGACAAGCTGATAATGCGCGCCGACGGCACCAGCGGAAACTGACCCCCGCCCTTACCGAGAGATTCACTCCACACCCCTTACCATGAGGCTTACATTACTCCTGTTTCTGGCTTTGGCCTGTCACCAGTGGACTATGGCCCAACGCGTCGCAGTAAACAGCGACCACTGGGCCGCTACCGACGACTTGGGCCGCACTCTGGGCCGCTACGACGACTCCCATCGCGACAAGCAGGTCATCATGTTCTATTGGACTTGGAACGAGCGCCACGACCCGAAGGGCACCGAGGCTAAAAACGTGTCGAAGATCCTCCGCGAACATCCCGAAGCCCGATTCGATATCGACCATCCCGCATGGAAGCGGCAACCAGGCTACTTCTGGTGGGAGGAACCACTCTTCGGCTACTACAAATCCACCGACCGATGGGTGCTTCGCAAGCATGCCGAGATGCTGGCCGACGCAAAGGTCGATGCCGTCTTCTTCGACTGCACGAACGGTTCGTTCACCTGGGACGCAAGCACCGACTCGCTCCTTGAGGTGTGGGATCAGGCACAGAAGGACGGAGTGCAAGTGCCCAAGATAGGTTTCCTGCTGCCCTTCGGCCCCAGCGACCATTCGCTCGTCTCGCTGCGCCACCTCTACGAACGCCTCTACAGCAAGGGCCTCTATCGAAACCTCTGGTACTTCTGGGACGGCAAGCCCTGCATCATGGCCTATCCCAACAACCTTACGGACAGCCCGACGGACCGCGCGATTCGCGACTTCTTCACCTTCCGCCCCGGACAGCCCGACTATGTGGACGGACCCAATCCCTCCTTCCCCAACCAGTGGGGCTGGCTCGAGAACTATCCGCAGCATGGTTATGTTCCCCTCCCCGGTGGCGGCTACGAACTGGTGACGGTGGGTGTGGCTCAGAATGCAGCGCCCGAAACCAACGGCCACTGCAGCGCCTTCAACGTGCCCGGCTCCCATGCCCGCAGCTATTCGGCGCGCTACGGCTTCGACCCCCGCACCGAGGGCTACCTCTACGGCTGGAACTTCAGCGAGCAGTGGGATCGCGCCTACGAACTCGACCCCAAGGCAGTCTTCATCACCGGATGGAACGAGTGGATTGCCGGACAGTTCGCCTACGGCAATGGCCCCTGGACGGGCAAGCCCTTCTCCTTCGTCGATGAATACGACTGGGACCACAGCCGCGACCTCGAACCCGTAAAAGCCTGGGGCTCCCGAGGCGACGTTTACTACATGCTGCTTGTCGATCGAGTGCGCCGCTTCAAGGGCACTACGCCGCAGCCCCGCCCGTCGGCACCGAAGACCATCGCCATGGGACGCTGGAGCGACTGGGACGATGTGCAGCCCCGCTATGCCGCCTATCGGGGAAACACGATGCACCGCGACTCGAAGGCCTGTTGCCAGTACCACTATACGAACACTACCGGCCGCAACGACATCGTGGCCGCCCGGGTGGCTCGCGACGAAAAGTACCTATATTTTTATGTCGCCACCGACCAGCCTCTCACCCCCCAGACCGACCACAACTGGATGATGCTCTTCCTCGATATCGACCGCGACCGGCAGACGGGGTGGCAAGGCTACGACTATGTAGTGAACTACCGCCCGCCTCGCGGCAGCAAGGCCTTCGTGCAACAGAGCTATCAAAACAAGTGGATATGGCGCGACTGCGGCGAGGCCGCCATCAAGGTTTCCTCCTCCCGCCTCATGTTGCGCATCCCGCGCCAGCTGCTGGGCATGCAGGACCGCCCCCTCGACTTCGAATTCAAGTGGAGCGACAACATGCAGGACGAGGGCAATATCATGGACTTCTACGTGAATGGCGATGCTGCTCCCGGCGGACGCTTCAACTACGTCTTCTCGGAGACTGAACGCTGATTCGCCCATCTCCCCACTGACAGCTGATTGACGTGAGTTCGACGAAAAGGAAAGGATATATTATCATACTCCATTCGTATTGAATACGACAGCAAGCAGGAGACAATACGACAGCAAGCAGGAGACAATGCGACAGCAAGCAGGAGACGATGCGACAGCAAGCAGGAGACGATACGACAGCAAGCAGGAGACGATACGACAGCAAGCAGGAGACGATGCGACAGCAAGCAGGAGACGATACGGCAGCAAGCATGGTTATCGGGTGCATTCATCCGATTTTTCCGTGTTTCTTGTATTTTTCACGAAACTCCCTTCTGTATATTACAAATAGGTGTATTTAAATGCATTACATCAAGGGAATCTGCTTTGAGACTCCCTTGAGACTCCCTTGAGACTCCCTGAATTCCCGATTTCCTCTATAGACAGCAACTTTTTTTCTGACTGGTGTAAAGGAAATGCCTAATATGGGTTTGGGTTAAAGTCTCGAAGAGACGAAAGATTACAGTCGGTGGGGGAGTTTCAAGGGAATCTTCAGGGAGTTTCAAGGGAGTCTCAAAATAGATTCCCTTACGCTAACATAATCACTTATAGCATATTAAACAGCATCAAGGGAATCTCGCTACAAAAATCAAATATCATTGTTTTTTCGTCGAGCAAGGATGGAAATAGTGCATCCTGCCCGATTTGAGTTCGGAAAAAGTCCCACAAAATACAGAAAACTGAGTTTGAACCAGAAAAAAATCGCATTTCCGCTTTACATTTTCTTCGGCTGAACTGTATTATAAGTGTATGACACGAAAAGATGTTGAAAGTCTGTTCAAGACACACTATGCGCAGATGTATCATCTGGCACTCACGCTGCTTTTCGATGAAGCAGAGAGCAAGGATGTGGTGAGCGAGGTGTTTGCCAGTCTGCTTAGTGGCAGCACTGTCGTGAGAGCAGACAATGCAAAAGCGTTCCTCTTGGCGAGTGTGCATCATCGCTGCCTGAATGTGTTGCAGCACAAACAGGTGCAAGAACGCTTTGCCCGCCTGCTGACTGAGGGCACTGATACACTCATTAGCGACAATACAGTGGAAGAGCAAATGCAGATGGAGGAACTGATGCGCTACCTGCAGGACAACCTGTCGCCTCTGAGCCTGGAGATATTCCGTCTGCGCTATCTGAAGGAAATGACTTGCCAGAAGGTGGCCGAGGCGCTGAACGTCAGCCGCCAGACCGTCCACACCCATCTAAAGCAGACTGTGGAGAAAATCAGAAAGTATTTCAATTCAAACTCAAAAGCAATATGATGACCGAAGAAGAGCGTATAGAGTGGTTTCTGAAGCTGCAGGAACTGACGAACGAGCGAGAGCAGAGTGATGCTTGCAACGACTCTGCCGAGCGAGGAGGAAGAAGGCGAAGCCAACACCCCAAGCAACTGACCGAAGAGCAATTGCAGCAGATACTTGCTGACGACGAGATGCGCCAACTTGTGCAGCAGCTTGGCTTTGCAAAGCGTGCCTTCAAGTACAACGAATTGGCTGATAATACCCCCGATGTGGATGCCGAATGGGAGAAGTTTGCAGCCAACCATGCAAGTCAACTGGATACCCTTGACGAAGAAAAGCCAAAGCCCCGTTTCCACGCTTACTTCTTTACCCACAAAGTTGCCGCATCCTTTATCGGTGTACTCTTGGCTTCGGGCATTGCCTTTGCTGCCATCCAAATTGCGCGCAACATCAACCCTTCCAACCCACAACAGCCCACTACGGAACAAGCGAACGACAAGAGACCCGCCACTTCCCTGCCCGCAGATACGATTAAGGCCGGCACCATTCCCTCTGAGCCTTACGTCTTCAATAATGTGCCGCTCGACTCCATGCTTACAGCCATTGCTGCAGTCCACGGTGTACAGGTGGAGTTTGAGAATGAAGCGGCTCGCCAGCTTCGTTTCCATTTCGTTTGGAAACGTGGAGACAGTCTCGACCGTGTCATAGAAAAGTTGAATACTTTCGAAGCCGTGAACATTGGTGTGGAGAATAAAAAGCTGGTGGTAAGATGAAACGTGCACTATATACTTTTGCACTCATGGTTTGTTGGCTTGCTAATGTAGAAAGTCAAGCGCAGCAAATCGTAAATCGTAAATTCGTAAATTGTAAATACAACGATGTATCGCTCAGCGAAGCCCTGCTTCAGTTGAACAACGAGCAGACGGAATACGTCATCAACTTCCTCTACAACGAACTGGAGGACTTTCGCATCACCACCACCGTATCCCGTAAATCCGTGCCCGATGCCATCCAGCAGATGATTGGCTTCTATCCCGTCCGCATGACCGTGAAGCCCGACGACCGCGAAATCTACGTAGAGTGTACCCACAAGACCGATCGCCGCCTGACGGGCATCATCATCGACGAAGAGGATCAACCAGTGGCCTATGCCAACATCGCCATCCTTAATCCGGCTGACTCCACACTCATCACAGGTGGGGTGTCGAACGAGAGTGGATACTTCGCCATTCCCTATGAGCAAGACAAAGTCCTTGCCCGCATCTCCTACGTCGGCTACAAGACCATGTACGAACAATGCACTACGGAAAACATCGGTACGATACGTCTGCAACCTGAGGTTTACACGCTCAACGGTGTACAGGTGAAAGGAGAACATCTCATAGTCAAGGCAGAGAACGGACACTTGACCTACAACATGCCACAACTTTTAGAGATCCTACCTGCCGACGATGCCTACGAGGCCTTGACCCGTATTCCCGGTATTACAGATGGTGATGGCGGACTGTCATTTGCAGGTCAGTCCGTGACGTTAATCATAAACGGCAAACCAACGACCCTGAGCGCAGAGCAGGTGATTGAAAGGTTGAAACAGATGCCTGCGTCTATGTTGGCCAAAGCGGAAGTGACGGCATCCGCACCCGCCAAGTATCATGTCCACGGCATGGTCATCAATGTGATTACAAAGGACTATTCAGGCACTAATCAGTTTGCAGGTCAGCTACAGGGCTACTACAGACAGAACAGATATGGATATGGGAATGTGAAGGGCAGCATGCTCTATCAGCATGATAAACTTGGCATCGATGCTTCCTATAGATATGGCTACGGAACAGCATACGGACAGGTAGAGCATGAGGCCCACCATCCTTTAGGAGACCGGCGGGTGGATTATTCCGACAAGACGGAGCGCAAGAACCACACCTATAACCATGACTGTCGTATTGGATTGGATTACGCTTTCTCCAAGGAAAGCCGCCTGAATGTGGCATATACGGGCAAATGGGCATCAAACGATGCCACCAATACCAGCACTGGCCTGGAAACTTCTGTTCAGAAGTCGGAAGTGCATACCTATCTGCACAATATGGATGCCAGTTATGCTTCGCCATTTGGCCTGCAACTAAGCGCATCTTACACCAACTATCAGAACCCTCGCACACAGCATCTGGACGGACACCTGTATGATACGGACAGAAATCTTTATGTGGACAGTCGCCAGCGAATAAACAAATGGCTCTTTGCTGCCGATCAGATACATGATGTGGGAAAAGGATGGGAACTAAACTACGGCATAGAAGCCCAACTGACGAACAACACGAGTTATCAGACCACACGCGATGCCGATGGCCAGCCACTCGCAGATGCTACGACTCATGTCGGCTATGACGAGCGCATCCTTGACATATACGCAGGATCCAGCAAGCAGATAACGACATCTTTCAGTGTCGAGGCTTCATTGGGAGCTGAACAATACCACACTCCTAAATGGAACGAATGGCGATGGTATCCTATACTGAATGCCTTGTGGACTGCCGACAAGAACAATATGCTCAATCTCTCGTTTAGTTCCCAAAATGTATTTCCCACATATTGGAGTACCATGAGCAGCATATTCTACTCGTCCGCATATAGTGAGATATGGGGAAACCCCGACCTGAAGCCAAACTCGCAGTATGATATCAATCTCATATGGCAACATCGCCAACGTTATACGTTCACGGCCTATGCCAAATATATACCTGACTACTCCGTACAGCTCGCCTATCAGCCTTCCGACCGTATGGCTGTAATAATGAAAGAGACCAATTTCAACTATATGAACGTGTACGGTTTGCAAGCATCAGCGCGTTTCTCGGCAGGCAAATGGTTAAATGGGAACGTGATGGCAACCGGCAACTACCGGCACGACAAGAGTGACCGCTTCTTCGACTTACCTTTTGACCGCAAACAGCTGACAGTCATACTCAGTTCTACTACCGCCATCCAGTTCTCTCAGCGTCACGACATACGCCTCGTCCTTAATCCATATTTTCAGTCAAAGGCCATTCAGGGAGTCTATGACATTGCCCCAATGTTCCGTCTCCATGCATCCCTCCGGTGGACTTCCGACGATAAGAAATGGAGCGTCATAGCAGCGGGGCAGAATATAACCAACAGTCATGTCATCACTCACTCTCGTTTAGCCAACCAAGACTATACGATGCGCGTGTGGATGGAATATCCCAATGTCTCACTGACTGCTATTTATCGCATCGGAGGTTTCAAGGAGAAGAAGACAAAGACTGTCGACACCTCGCGTATGGGATATTGAAATCTCTCTCGTTTCGATGGGCAGTCGTCGGCTTCGCGTCGACGCTGCCTTTCCTCGGTTTTTGCTTTGTCATTCCACTCGTTTGCACTACTCTGACCTTTGGTCGAGGATAGGCTGCACTCGGGAATGAAAAGCAGAAACATTCGTTTTTGCTTTGTCATTCCACTCGTTTGCACTATCTTTGCGGTAGGAAAGCCGAAATTTAACACAAAACGTACTCAACACTAACTCTGAAAATGAAGACTGGCAAGCAGATTACGCGCCGAGCATTCCTGCAGACCGCTGCACTCACCGTAGGGGGGATGGCAGTCCCCGCGTTGCAGGCTGAGGCGAAGGACAAGAGAGGTTCGCAAGGCGGAGGCCCGAAGAGGGGAAAGGGCTTCACGATGTGGCAGATTCCCTCGCACAAGAACACGATAGGCAACTCGTACGTCTTCCAGACAAGAGGCGGGAAGGTCATCGTCATGGACGGCGGATTCCCCGAAGAGGCATTCACGCTGCGCGGGTTCATCGGTGCATTGGGCAACGAGGTGGAGGCGTGGTTTATCTCGCATCCCCACGACGACCACATGGGGGCGCTCAGCGAGATACTGAAGGACAAGCAGGACCTGAAGATTAAGCATATCTACCACTCCCGCATCACGGAGCAGGTGATAGACGCAGAGCCCACCGAGGCGCAGAAGTGCCGCGACTTCTACAAGCAACTCGACGAGGGAGAGATTCCCGTAACGGACATTCAGGAGGCGGGGGGTGTCTTCGACTACGACGATATGCATCTGAGAATCCTGAGTGTGGCTACGGGACTGACGAAGAATCCCTACAACAATAATTCGATGATCATGCGGGTGTGGGACAAGCGGAAGTCGGTGGTGTTCCTGGGCGATGCGGGCATCGAGTGTGGCGACCTGGCCCTGAAGGGACCCTATGCCGACTTGCTCAGCTGCGACTACCTGCAGATGGCGCACCATGGGCAGAACGGCTGCTCGGAGCAGTTCTATCGCAGCATCCGCTTCCGTGCCTGTCTGTGGCCCACGCCGATGTGGGTGTGGAACAACGATACGGGCAAGGGGTACAACACCGCTCACCTGAAGACGATCGAGACGCGAGAGTGGATGGACAGCCTGGGAATAAAGGAACACCACGTAAGCGTGCGCGACGGATTGTGGAAACTTACATGAGGAGGCCTCCTCTAAATCTCCTCCTAAAGGAGGAAACTTCCCGTCCCTTTTTCCTTTAGGAGAGGGCCGGGGAGAGGCTTTGAACCCTTGCGCTCGGCTTTCTTGAGACCTTCGGAACAAGCGCCACCCTTCGGGATGTCGAGCGGCCGCTTCGCCTTTAGTGCGAAGAACCCTTGAACTCTTGGACATTAGCGCTAACCGCTAACCGTTTTGAACCCTTGAACTCTTGAACTTTTGAACACTAAAACCCACAGAGATTATGAAAAAACTTGCTTTATTTGTTTCTTGCTGCCTTGCATTGGCAGCTTGTAAGCCGCAGGCACAGCCCGCCAACGACGGACTGATCTTTCCGCTGGCCTTTGGCAGCGACACTGTTGGCATGCATCAGGACAAACTGACGCGCGTCTATATTACACCCAAGAAGGTGCGATGGACGCAGGGTGGTGTGGAGCACACCGAGAACCTGCTGGATGTCTCCACCGAACAGGCCGACTTGGTGAACGCCAGTACCTGCCTGATGAGGAGCACCAATGACGAGCCGGCATCCGTCATTCTGGACTTCGGACGCGAGCTGCACGGTGCCATCAAGCTGGTGGCGGGCTCCGGCTCTGCCGCATTCTTCAACGTGAGGGTGCGACTGGGCGAATCGCTCAGCGAGACGTGCAGCGAACTGGCAAGCAGCAAACCAGCCGACGTGCCCGGCAACCAATACGGGCAGAGCAGCAAGTATTCGGCCACCAACGACCATGCTGCGCGCGACATGGTGGTCTGTTTGCCGCGCTACGGACAGATAGAAGTGGGCAACTCGGGCTTCCGCTTCGTGCGCCTCGACTTGCTGGGCAATGCTACCATGCACCTCAAGGAGACCACCGCCGTCTTCCGCTATCGCAACATCCCCTATCTGGGCACCTTCCGCTGCTCGGACGAAAGGCTCAATCAGATATGGACTACGGGTGCCTACACCGTTCACCTGAACATGCAGGAGTACATCTGGGACGGCATCAAGCGCGACCGCATCATCTGGCTGGGCGACATGCATCCCGAAACGAGCACCATCAGCACCGTCTTCGGCGAAGAGGAGAGCTTCTATGCCAGCCTTGACCTTGCCACAAAGCAATACCCGCTGCCACAATGGCTTAACGGCATGAGTGCCTATTCGATGTGGTACCTCATCATGCAGTATGACTGGTATCGCCACTTCGGCAACATGGACTTCCTGAAGAAACACCAAGACTACATCACGGGGCTTGTGGACCTCATCGACACGAAGGTGGACGAGGACGGCAGCGAGCATCTGGCTGCAAGCCGCTTCCTCGATTGGCCCTCGAGCCCGAACGCCCCGGGGGTGGAGGCCGGCTATAGGGCGCTGCTCTGCTGGGCATTGCAGGACGGCGAGAAGCTGTGCACCCTGCTTGGCGACGAGGCGCGGGCCAAGAAATGTACTGAGATTGAGGGCCGGTTGAGGAAGAAGGTGCTGCCACCGAACAAACTGAAGCAGGCTGCAGCCCTCATGGCCATTGCAGGACTGATGGATCCCGAAACGGCCAGCCAGGACTTCCTGCTGCCGGGCGGACCGAAGGGCTTCTCGACCTTCTACGGCTATTACATGCTGGAGGCGCTGGCCAAGGCCGGACACTACGAGGAGGCGATGGACATCATCAGCAAGTTCTGGGGCGGTATGCTCGACGTGGGGGCCACTACGTTCTGGGAGGACTTCGACCTCGACTGGACTCGCGATGCCGGACACATCGACGAATTTACGCCCGAAGGCAAGAAGGACATCCACGGCGACTTCGGCGGCTACTGCTACGTGGGCTTCCGCCACAGTCTCTGCCACGGATGGGCAAGCGGTCCCACCGCATGGATGAGCGAGCATGTCCTGGGCGTAGAGATTCTGGAGCCTGGGTGTCGGAAGGTGCGCATCACGCCTCACCTGGGCAAGCTCCAGTGGGCCGAAGGTACCTATCCCACGCCCTACGGACAGATCAAGATTCGCCATGAGAAGCAGGCCGACGGCAGTGTGAAGTCGTCCGTCAAGGCGCCGCGGGGAGTGAAGGTTGTGAAGAAGTAGAACCCCAAAAGATATCATAGCTCTATGAAACGAATCCTATTCTGTATGCTGTGTCTGTCGGCTGCTATCGGCCTGCAGGCTCAGAAGAGTTTCACGCTCACCTCGCCCGACGGGAAGGTGAAGTCGGACATCGCGGTCGGAAAGACGCTCACCTACGACATCCAAGTGGATGGGCGACAGATCCTTTCGCCCTCGGCCATCGACATGAAGCTGACCGACGGCACCCAGTGGTGCTGCAACGCAAAACTGGCCGGCAATAAGAAGGGCAGCATCCGCAACGAGATAGCGTCGCCACTCACCCGACAGGCTTCGATGAAGGACGAATGCAACACACTGACCCTCAGTTTCAAGGGAAACTATAGCGTAGAGTTCCGGGCATACAACGAGGGTGTGGCCTATCGCCTCGTTTATGGCGGGAAGAAGCCCTTCAACGTAGAGAGCGAGGGTGTGGAGTATCGTCTGCCTGCCGACTACACCTGCATCGTGCCCTATGTGCGCGAAGACAAGTTTGACGAGAAGAAGCCCGAGAAGCAGTTCTTCAATTCGTTCGAGAACACTTATACGACCGACAACATTTCGAAACTCGACAATCGCCGCTACAGTTTCCTGCCGCTCATCGTGGATGCCGGCAATGGTATCAAACTGTGCCTCACCGAGACACATCTCGAGAACTATCCCGGCCTCTACCTGCAGGCCGACGGCCAGCGCTTCCGAGGTGTGAATGCACCCTATCCCAAGGATGTGAAGCAAGGCGGACACATCAATGCACAGATGCTGGTGGAGAGCCGAGAGCCCTTCATCGCCAAGGTGGACGGACCGCGGCCGTTCCCCTGGCGCATTGCAATGGTGAGCCGCCGCGACACCGAGTTGGCCGACAACAATCTCTCCTACCTGCTGGCGGCTCCCAGCCGAGTGGACGATGTGTCGTGGATAAAGCCTGGCAAGGTGGCCTGGGACTGGTGGAACGACTGGAACCTGGCGAGAGTGAACTTCCGCACCGGGGTGAATAACGAGACCTACAAGTACTATATCGATTTTGCTTCGCAGAAGGGTATCGAATATATCATCCTCGACGAAGGATGGGCCGTGAGCCGAAAGGCCGACCTCTTCCAGGTGGTGCCGGCCATCAACCTGCCCGAGCTCATTGCCTATGGCAAAGAGAGGGGTGTGGGCCTCATCCTCTGGGCTGGCTACTGGGCCTTCGACCGCGAACTGGAGCGCGTCTGCAAGCACTACAGCGAGATGGGAGTGAAGGGCTTCAAGGTCGATTTCATGGACCGCGACGACCAGCTGATGACCGACTTCTACTACCGTGCTGCCGCGATGGCTGCAAAGTATCATCTGCTGCTCGACTTCCACGGAGCCTTCAAGCCTGCCGGGCTCAACCGTACGTATCCCAATGTCGTGAACTTCGAGGGAGTGAACGGACTGGAACAGCTCAAGTGGTCGCAAGCTTCGCTCGACCAGCCACAGTACGACTGCCAGATTCCCTTCATCCGTCAGGCTGCCGGTCCGATGGACTACACTCAGGGTGCAATGCGCAATGCTGCCAAGGGCCACTACTATCCTTGCAACAGCGAACCGATGAGCATGGGCACTCGTTGCCACCAGCTCGGTCTCTATATGATACTCGAGTCTCCGCTCTCGATGCTGTGCGATTCGCCTACCAATTACATGGAGCTGGGCGGTCCGTGCACCGACTTCATTGCCCAGGTGCCCACCGTCTGGGACGAGACAAAGGTACTCTCGGGCGAGATTGGACAATACATCGTTACGGCGCGACGCAAGGGAAATACCTGGTACATCGGCGGCATTACCAACTGGGATGCGCGCGATGTCGAGGTTCCCACCGACTTCCTCGGCAGTGGCGCCTACCAGGCCGAGATGTTCCTCGACGGAATGAATGCCCACCGTCGTGGTGACGACTATCACTACATCCGCGAACAGCGTACCTTCTCCGGCCCGCTCAAGGTGCACTTGGCACCTGGCGGTGGCTTTGCCATCAAGCTTTCGAAGTAAGCGAACGACGCAGTATTGTATGCTGGTGGGGTAGCAGAATGGCTATTTCACCAGCATTTTCTTTGCCATAGAGGATCCGTCGGAATTCCAGTCCACACGCAGGAAAACGCCATTTCGTGGGATCTTAGTCTCGCGGCCTGTAAGGTCGTAGAATCTTGTCGCTTCCTGCCTCCCTTCCTCTCCTACCGAATGTACGGCTTCTCCGATGGGTTCGGTGGTGTCCGTTTCCTCGCCCTCGATACGCAGCCAGTTCATTCGATTGTCGTTCTGATTCACATTGTTGAGCCGCAGCCGATGAGTGCCTGGAGTGAGCGGAACGCTTGTCGTTTGAGTAGCCCATTTGCCGCCGGTCGAAGCCAGCCGTGCGGTGAACCTCTTTCGTCCATCCACCAGGATATCTATTGTAGTGCCGCCGGTGTTGCAGAGACGCAGCGAGAGTTTGTAGGTCTTGGTCGAGCCCACGTTTATCAGGTATTCCACGTAGGGTGTGATTGTCTCGCCCTTCCAGTTCTTGTATTGCTGAAAGTGGTTCAGTTCGATGGCAAAGGGACTCTCCTCGTCGGTGTTTCGGCGTAGCTTGCACTCGCGCATATCGACATAGTCTTTTGCCGCAATCAGCTGTCCCGGCTTGTAGTGCCAGTCGTTGTCGAACGACGACATGTGGGCATAGACGAGGCCCAGTTCGGTGAACTGCAGTTGGGCATCGCTGCCCGTGAAGATGTGGTAGTAGGGGTAGCTGTTCGTAAAGCTGCCGCCGATGCCCATGAACCAAGCATAGCCAGCCACATTCTCGCTCTGTTCCATGATTCGCACCTTCTCCACCATCTGGTCCAACTGGCTTTCCTCGGTGGTAGTGAAGCCGTCCTTGTCGCCCTCCCATGCACAGAACTCGGTGAGCATCACCGGTTTCCGTCCGTTCCTCTCGAAATAGGCCAGCAGTCGCTGATCGCGGTCGGCTTCATAGAGATAGTCGTTCACAAACCATTCCAGGGCACTAGCCCAGTTCATATAAGTATGCAGGGCGATGCAGTCCATTCGTGGGTCGCGATCGTTGTTGGCTTTTCTGTATTCCTCGATGAAGGCTCCGAGCCATTCGTCCAACCCCCACACCTTCCCGTCCGAGAGTTTCTGGTAGCCGAAGTTCATGGCTGGCGAGACGAGTATCAGCCCATAGTCCTCGGCAATCTTCTCCACTTTGGGCCAGTATCGTGCGGCCACCGAGGGGATGATGTTCGAGCCGCCGTCGCCCGAGGTGAAGTTCGGTTCGTTGAATCCCAGCAGCATCTTTGTTCCTGGGTGGCTGTCGAGGTAGGCTCGGAGTTTCTTTTCGTTGAACTGATGGTTCCAGCACATCGGTGCGAAGACGATGTCATCCTCGTTGCCCATAGCCAGTCCGTCAGGTTCGGGTGCCACGCCCCAGTTGTAAGTCCAACTCACTCCCGGCTTCAGTGCTTCGGCCCAAGCGCGGGTGTAGTGAGGATTGTTCTCGCACAGCCCTCGCTTCGGGCTGCGCCTCGGCTGCGCCGTTGCGGCAAGCGGTATCAGCAGCAGTATGGCCGCAGATACGATAAGTCTATGTCCCAAGTTCATCGTCGTTTTCTTCAATTATCCCGGGCAAATATACAACAAAAAAGCGACGTTTAAGCCCATTGGGACCAAAAAAAACCTTTCGATAGTGAAAAGAAGCGGAAAGCCCTCCAGTTCTCCCCCTTGGGGAGTCTGTGCCGAGCAATGGTCTATAGGGCTTAACTGAAGCTCATGATGCAAGTAGATTAGGTCATACTCCTTCTCTCGCGCGGGCGCGCACTTAGAGTTTTTTCGCAAAAATACACCACTATGCGATAATCTACACTCATACAGATGTTTACATGGGTGTAAGTTTTGGTGTAAGCAAGGCAAAAGGTGTAGGTTTTTCTTGCACTCTCGAGGTATTTCGAAAGCAATTTCGTGCAAAATAACTGCGTCGCACAAGCGATGCAACCCGTTTTACACGTTTCTACATCAGCTGTGTAATTCATTTACATCATGGGTGTAATCGTTTTACATCACGCTGTAATCGTTTTACGGCAGTGTGTAACGATGGCAGTTTTACTGTGTGCCTGCACACAAAGAAAAGGGTATGGCTACAACGTCTAAGGCGAAGCCTCAACCACAACACAAGTGTTTTTCGGGTTTTTGT
>JAILBW010000087.1 GCA_024680695.1 Bacteroidaceae bacterium | reverse complement strand
CTCAGCCCGATAACCTCGCGGATGTGGCCCGTGGAGTTCACGCCCTGATACGATGCCAGCTTCACAAACGATATCTCGCAGGGGAGTGTCACTTCGCGCAGCAGGTCGGCAGCGAAGATGAATGCGCCGTTCAGCACAGCCAGGAACACCGGCTCGCGTCCTGCGTAGTCGCGGTTGATCTCACTGGCCACTCGCTTCACTTCCCGCTGCAGCGTCTCGGCCGTTATCGACACGGCAAATTCCTTGTCCTTTACCTTGATTGTCTTCATGTCTCACCCTCCATTTGTGATTAATCAGCGACAAAAGTACATAAAATTCTTGGATTTCTGCGTGTACTGGAGGAAAAATGTTTGCAGTTTCAGAAAAATGCAATACCTTTGCGGCCGAACAAACCCGAATAACTCATGCTTCCATTCACAAACATACATGGTTTCGAGGCGGCCAAGACGATGAGACGAGAGCTAAAGACTACCATCGCAATACTCTGTGCCGTACTGGCCCTAACGAGTTGTACGGGTGAGACGAAGACTGGCGGCACCATGAGCGAAAAGGTGTTTACAGCCCTTACTTGGCGCGATGAGGCTTTGGAATATGACAAAGCCGGACAGATGCGGCTGGCGGAACTGTATTACAAAAAAGCTTACGAGTTAATGGAGGACAATCCGTCGCAGGACTGGCTCGCCTACGGCGACGCAGGCTACCGTTATGCCTGCATGCTCTATCAGCATGGCGACACCGAGGGCGCGCTGTCCGTCGTTAGCGTAATTCTGGATAAGGCCGAAAGCCAGAAAGACTTCCCCACCACGATAAAGACGGGTCTGCTCTCCCTGATGGCACAATGCCAGCTGCATTTGGCTATGCCCGAAGCGGCGAAACAGACTTTTGCCAAGGCCTACGAGAATGAGTTGTCGGTATCGGGCGGCGAGAAGAGTGGGGACTTCAATCTGGCCATTATGTGTTCGAACATCTATTCCGCATACTTTGATTTCGATGAATATGACGAGGCCGGAAAGTGGCTTAGCCGCTACGAGGATGAGCTCCTCACCTGCGAGCAGCTCGGCATCGGCGACTCAAGCCTGATTGAAGGGCAAAAAGGGAGCCTGGCCTTGTACAAAGCCAAATATCTGCAAGCTACGGGCCACCGAAGAGAGGCTGCCGCCGTCTATGCAGCCATTCCCCGCAGCCGTATTTCCTTGTCGGGAAACATCATGGATGCCGTTGGTTACCTGGTGGCTGCCGGACGTTACGACGAAGCTGTCTACTGGTATGAACGGTTCGACAGCATTTCCCTAACGACTGCCGGCACGAAAAAAACCTTCGATAATATTGCCACCCACCTTAGCCCCCGCTATTCCGTTTACCGCAAGGCCGGACACAACGCCAAAGCGCTCTTACTGGCCGACAGCATCAACATCGCCATCGACTCGGCGCTCGTATGGCAGAAAAAGAGCAACGCTGCCGAGCTGGCCGTCATCTACCAGACGCACGAGAAGGAACAGGCATTGGAGGAGTCGGAAGCCAAAGCAACTGTCTATCGCATCCTCGCCCTCTCGCTCATCGTCATCCTGTTTGTCATCTTCTTTGCGCTGTGGCGACTGTCCGTAGCCCACCGCCGCGAGCTTATCAAGAATCACGAGATCTTCGACCTGATTCAGCATGAGCAACAACTCGAGGTGCGCAACATCCAGCGGATGGCACGGCAGCCCGAACAGGAACGCACACCCAACGAGCAACTGTTCCTCCGCCTCGTCGAGCTGATGAAGAACCAGCAAAGCTATACCGACGCCGAACTGAACCGCGACACACTCGCCCAGATGCTCGGCACCAACCACCGATACATCGACGAGGTCATCCGTGACTGTTCCGACAGTCAGAGCACAAGCGCCTTCATCAACAGCTACCGTATAGCTCATGCCGCCCGACTGCTCACCGAAACCGACGAGTCCATTGCCCTCATCGCCGAGATGAGCGGCTTTGCCAACCGCACATCCTTCAACGAGCAGTTCCGAAGCCGATACAAAATGACGCCTTCCGAATATCGGAAAGCAGCGAAAGTCTGAATTCCCTTACATAGACCAATAACGCAGAAATCCTCGATGAAATCGGGGATTTTTTGCGTTTCATGTGATATCCGGACAAAGAGTTGCGCATTCTTGACAAAGATTTTGCGGATTCTTGACAAAGATTTGCGGATAGCTGACAAAGATTTGCGGATAGCTGACAAGTCTGTCGGAAACGCATCGTACCTTTGCCCTCGAAATAATAACTAAAACGACAATTATGTATACCAAAGTTATCATTGCAATCGTCATTTCCACCATTGTAGCGCTGGGCATCATTGCGCTGATTGTCCTACTCCTCTACTACCACTGGCGCAATCAGGAGTTGCTGGTGAACTTCTCGGCCTTCATCCGCGAGAATCTGAAGTTGAAAGACGAAATCAACAAGCTGCAGGACGAGAACGACGAGTTGAATGTCGAACTGGACGAGGTGACGGGCGGCCTTCACACACGCCCTCGTCCGAAGCCCACCTCCTCCACAAGCCTGTGACCCTGTATATATATAATAATGTATAGCCAAACCAATACGAATATGAGAAAGATTATGATGGCTGCAGTGGCCATAATGCTGATGGCGGCGGCAACGCTCTTCACCGGCTGCACGAAAGAGGAAATCAAAGTGGTAGAGTACGGCAAAGTGTTCAGCTACGCCCATGAGGGGCAGACGCTCTACTATATTGTCGATTCGTCGGGCGACGCAGCCGTGGTGCCGCCGATGTTCCCCTACTTTGACTACGAAGCCGACGAGACGTGGACGGGCTACGACAAGCCGCAGGGACCCGTCGTGATACCCGATTATGTGCCCTATGCCGGCAGCAAATATCCCGTGAGGAGGATAATGTACTGTGCCTTCTTCAGATGTGACGACATCACCTCCGTCAAGTTGCCTTCCACCCTTATTTCCATCGACAAGCACAGTTTCCTTTTTTGTTCAAGCCTGACATCGGTTGTCGTTCCAGAGGGTGTCACCACCATCAGCTACGGTGCCTTCGACAGTTGTGAGTCCATGACGTCGGTGAAGCTGCCTTCGACCCTGAAATCGCTGGGCGACTGGTGCTTCTATTCGTGCATAAAATTGAGCGAGATTAACCTTCCGGATGGTCTGGAATCCATTGGCCAGAACTGCTTTACGGATATGCCGGCGCTCAAATCCATCACCCTTCCTGAGAACCTGAAATCTATGGGAATCGGAGTCTTCGACAGCTGTTCAGGCCTGACCGAGGTCACCATCCCCGACGGCATCAAAGCACTTCCGGATTGGACCTTCTCCAACTGCACAGGGCTCACCACTGTCCACCTGTCCGACGAGACTACCTCCATCGGCTACGGTGCCTTCAACAATACGCCCAACCTCAAGGACTTCGCACTCCCCGCAAAGCTGAAGACAATAGATGCCTACGCATTCATGTATGACGAGAAACTCGGTCCCGACCTTGTGATTCCCGAAGGGGTGACCTCCATCGGCGAAAGTGCGTTCGGCAACTGCAGTGGCATCAAATCCATCACCCTGGCCTGCACGACGCCTCCCGCCATCACGGAGAGTACCTTTCCGGACTACAGTATAACCGTCTTCGTGTCCAGAGGAGCTGGCAATGCCTATCGCAATCACGACATCTGGGGCCGCTTTGCCGACATTCGGGAAAAGGAATAATACTGGCCGAGAACGCAAGAATCGATAAGGAGTGTACAACACAATAAAATGAGCCACATGCAAAAGTCTATTATGAAGCTGGCTGCCCTTCTCTGCTGCACAATGACAGTCGTGATGCTGACGTCCTGTGACGACGACAAGGACAAAACACCCGTGAAGCCAACCAACGGAAAAGCGGTGATCACCATCAACCCTGCTGCGATGTATGAAGAACTGGATCTCGTCGAGCAGATGCCCGATTGGCTCGAGGAGCTAATGACAATTCGCGACAGCGTGCTCATCTACGATCAGGCGGGCGACCTGGTTGCCAAACTTGGCGTGGAAAGCAACTCCCTGCAGCCTCTGACCATCGAGACCGACGACCTGCCCAACGGTACCTATACCCTCGTGGGCTGGCAGACTTCACACGCCAGTAACGGACAAGCCTATTACATCTCGGACGAGGAAAAGCTCTCCACCGTCAACCTCTACACCACATTCGGCGGGATTAGCTATGTCTGGGCGGTCGGCAGTGCTGCGACCACTCTCACCATCGACGGCGGCAGTCTGGAGGCCGACATTTCGCCCAAGGCTCTGGGCAGCATCCTCGAGATTCGTGTAGATAGCCTGACCGAGGACTATGGCTACAAAGACGTTCTCCTGCGTGGTCCCAACGATCAGTTTGTCGTCGGTTGCCGTCTCGCCCCATCACTCACGGAGGAAGACCGCTGGATTATGGAGCGGGAGCACAATTGGGCCGATATTGGTGGGCGCATTAAATTGGGAACCACCAGTGGTAAGTTCTTCACAATGTCTCACGGCAATTTATTCTACAACCTATATGGCGAAAAGGAGGACGACAGCAAGGAGTGGATTGCCGATGGCTCTCTCGACCTTCCCATTGGCGACAATGGCATCTTCTATTTCGACATGAGCCGTCGATACTGGCAACCGTCCTACTTCGGAAAACACGAGGGCTTCGCTGCCTGGAAGGCCGACCGCGACGACGGCATCCTCGTCTTTGACCCATGCGTCAGCTGGGGCTGCAGTATCGACGACGTAATCCAGCATGTCAAGGCCAAGCAGTGGTGGGCCAACGGTAATGGCAAGCTCGAGTTCAACGAGTCCGCCGGATTTTGGGTGACGTGGTACTTTGTTGCCAATAAGATGAGGGAGTATTACATGTTCGATAGCGAGGATGGGAAGAGTCTGAGGGGGCTCTATGTTATCTGTAGTGCCCCTGAAGCGCCCGTTGAGATGGTCCACCACACGCTGCTGAAACAGCACTACGTCTATAAAGGTAAGATCGCTTTCCCCAACCTGCCCATTCGCGACATCTATTTCTCTGCCGACGGGAAGACAGAGGTGCAGATTATACTCGTCGCAGACGGCAAATGGCAGATCTACTACCAACCCACCGATCCCGATGACTATAAGTACATCATCCCCGACGAGGAAGCTGCAGCTCACGTCGTGGGGAAGCACACCCCTGCGTTTGGCACAGAAGAGTTTTTCGCAGCCCCGAGGCAAGTGCTTCACGATTTGGAAGAGCCGTCGCCCAAGACTATAGACGACTAATTCAACTATTATTCTTTCTGAATTCACATTTATGTCTAACAATCTATTAAAACATTAAAATTATGGCAACATTAACAGCAGAACAGATTGAGCAGAAGAAGCAACTGCTCGTAGAGAAGGCAAAGCAGATGAAGGCTATCTACGACGAACTCGTGGAGGCTGGTGCAATCGAATTGTCCGAAGAAGAACTCGATGGCGTGGCTGGCGGAACTGACCATCGTCCGCAATGGTTAAAAGATGTAACGGCAAGTGTTGACAGTTGGCTTAAAGATAATCCAATAAGTTCTTTTTTCAATGATTTATTCGGCAGTTTATAACTTACAAAGATATCGGTAGCAACTATCATTCTCAGATTGAATAGGAAACATGTCTAACAAATAAAAAACTTTCAAATTTATGGCAACTTTAACAGCAGAACAGATTGAGCAGAAGAAGCAACTGCTCGCAGAGAAAATAAAGCAGATGAAGGCTATCTACGACGAACTCGTGGAGGCTGGAGCAATCGAATTGTCCGACGAAGAACTCAATGGCGTGGCTGGCGGAGGTGCGTTTCTCGATGCCTTAACAAAGGCTGGAGATTGGCTCGGTGATAAAGTTTTTACCCCATTTTCTGAGGGTATTGAATCCATCGGTGCATGGCTTTTCAAACATTAACTTTCAGATTATGGCAACTTTAACAAACGAGCAGATTGAGCAGAAGAAGCAGCAGCTGAAGCAGCTGGCTGAGGAAGTGAAGGCCATCACCCAGGAACTGGCTGAGGCAGGCGCCATCGAGTTGTCCGAGGACGACCTTGACAAGGCCGCAGGAGGTGTGGACGTTGTTGATTTCAAAGCCCCGCGTGAGTCCGTACTTCAAGAGCCTAGCCGTCAATTCTATAAAGATAATAAAGTTTATCTAAAATAATATTATGGCAACAATGACAAACGAACAAATTGAGCAGAAGACGCAGCAGCTGAAGCAGCTGGCTGAGGAAGTGAAGGCCATCACCCAGGAACTGGCTGAGGCAGGCGCCATCGAGTTGTCCGAGGACGACCTTGACAAGGCCG
>JAILBW010000127.1 GCA_024680695.1 Bacteroidaceae bacterium | reverse complement strand
GAGAGTTGCTCGCCGAAGATGATGGCGGTGTCGCCCTCGCGGCAGGGGATATCGGTGACATCGACCATGCAGACGTCCATACAGATGTTTCCAACGTAAGGTGCAGGATGTCCGGCAACGAGGCAGTAGCCTGCACGGTTGCCAAGGCGGCGGTTGAGTCCGTCGGCATAGCCGATGGGCAGGGTAGCAATGCGACTGGGTCGGTCGAGGACGGTGCGTCGGCTGTAGCCGATGGTGTCGCCCGCAGGCACATCGCGCAGCTGTAGGATGGTGGTGCGCAGGGTGGAGACGTTGGCAAGCATGCTGTTGTCGCGACTGTTGATGCCATAGAGCCCGAGTCCGAGTCGCACCATGTCCTGCTGGCGTTCGGGGAAGTGGGTGATGCCGGCGCTGTTGCAGATATGGCGCAGGATGTGGTGGGGGAAGGCCTGCTGCAGGGTATCGGCGCCCTGCATGAAGAGTTGGTACTGGAGGGCCGAGAAGTCGTCGAAAGCATCCGAGTCGCTGCCCACGAAATGGGAAAAGACGGAGCGGGGAATGACGGCCGTCTGACGCAACAGGCTCTCGACAAGGCGCGGCATGTCGTCAATGGGATGGAAGCCCAGGCGATGCATGCCGGTGTCGAGCTTGATGTGGACTGGCAGGTCGGTAACGCCCTCGCTCTCGGCGGCATGGACAAGAGCGTCGAGGAGCCGGAAGTTATAGACCTCGGGCTCGAGGTTGTATCGGAAGAGGGTGCGGAAACTGCTCATCTCGGGGTTCATCACCATGATGTTCGACGTAATGCCCGCCTGGCGCAGGGTAGCGCCCTCGTCGGCGACGGCAACAGCCAGGTAATCGACGCGAGCGTCCTGCAGCGTGCGGGCCACCTCGACGGCACCGGCGCCGTAGGCATCGGCCTTGACCATGCACACCATCTTCGTGTCGCGGTTGAGGAAACTGCGATAGTAGTTGAGGTTCTCGACGACGGCATTGAGATTGACCTCGAGTATCGTCTCGTGGACTTTCTGCTCGAGGCGGTCGGCCACCTGCTCGAAGTGGAAGGCGCGAGCGCCCTTGAGCAGAATTATCGTATCGTGGAGACGGGCGAAGGCATCGCTGCGCATCAGGGCGTTCGTGTCGGAGAAGAAGAGGGTGGGGAGGCCAGCCTCGACGAAGCACTCGCGACAGCTGCATATTTCGGAGCCCACGGCCAGCACCTGCGTCACGCCCCGGCTGACGGCCATGCGGGCCACTCTGTGGTAGAGTTCCCATGCCACCATACCACTCTGCGCAATATCGCTCACTATGAGCGTGCAGGGCATGCGTCCGTCCGTCGCACCGCTGCCACTGGCGGCTTTGGCGCGACGGGCCATGAAGTCGAGGGCGATGTTGAGGCTGTCCAGGTCGCTGTTGTAGGCATCGTCGATGAGTGTGCAGCCGCGCTCGCCCTGCTTCACCTCGAGGCGCATGGCCACTGGCTCCAACTGCTTGATTCGCTGTTCGATGGTGTCGTCGTCCATGCCGAGATAGCGGCAGACGGCGGCGCAGACGTTGCGATTGTCCTGCATGGCATCGCCGGAGGAGTGCCAAGGGATGAGCCGTCCGCGATAGCCTGCCGACTGCAGCATGCGGCCGACCAACGGGTCGCCGTCGGGATAGAATATCACTTGGGCGTCGCGGAAGAGGAGGAGCTTCTCACGGCACTTCTCATGGAGCGAGGAGAAGTTCTCCTGATGGGCTTGCCCGAGGCAGGTGAAGATGCCGATGGTGGGCTGGATGATGCGCTGGAGGGCTGCCATCTCGTCGGGCTGAGAGATGCCGGCCTCGAAGATGGCCAGCTGGCTCTGGGCGTTCAGGCTCCACACGGAGAGGGGCACTCCGATCTGGGAGTTATAGCTGCGTGGGCTGCGGGTGACGATGCGGTCGGGCGAGAGGAGCTGATAGAGCCACTCCTTGACGGTGGTCTTGCCGTTGCTGCCCGTAATGCCGATGACGGGGATGTCGAATGCATCGCGATGCCGCTCGGCAAGCCGCTGCAGGGCCTGAAGCGTATTGGGGACGACGAGGAAGGTAGCCTCGGAGAGGTCACCCTCGGGCACTGCCGTCACCACAAAGGCACGCACGCCGCGCCGGTAGAGTTCGGGGATGTAGCGATGGCCGTCGTCGCGCGCAGTCTGCAGGGCAAAGAAGAGCGTCGATTCGGGGAAGCAGAGGCTGCGGCTGTCGGTGAGCAGCCAGTCGATTTGCTGGATGCCGCTCCCCATGCAGTGGGCACCCATGAGGGAGGCGATGGTCTTTAGATTATAATTCATAGTTAAAGGATTCAAGGGTTCAAATGTTCAAGGGTTCAAATGTTCAATATGTTAAGTGTTAGCGGTCGGCGCAAATAGTCCGCTCGGCTCTGCCGCTTGGCTTGCCCAAGAATGTTCAATGGTTAATGGTCAATGAATAAAACGGTCAATGTCTTGAATTCCATATTGTGACTTCAGGTCGAGACGCTTTTGGTCCAACTCGGCCATGAAGGTGCGATACGACTCGGAGTCGGGTGCAAGAGGACGATGGGCCAGTCCGCGACGGATGGGTTCGTAGTCGGACAGATAGTGCTGCAAGCGCTCCGACATACATTCGGCAACCAGACGGCGCCACACCACTTCGATCGCCACTTCGCTCGGGTGGAGCATGTCGGCAGCATAGTAGCGATAGTCACGCAGTTCGTCCATGAAGATTTCATAGACGGGCAGATAGAGACAGCAGTCCGAATGGCGGCGGCAGACCTCATCAACAGCAAGCAGGAGCGTGGCCTTGGCCAGTTGGCTGCCGTGGAAGCCATACTTCTGATAGCGGTAGGGACTGACGGTGAAGAGGACTTCGACATCAGGATTCTGTGCCTGGGCGATGCGCACGATGTCGGAAAGAGCTTCAACGCACTCGGCAGTGGTCAGGCGCTGTTCCTCGAACAAGGCGGCAGGCATCTTGTGGCAGTTGGCCACCGTCTGTCCCGATTCGCGCAGGCGGTAGCAGACGCTGGTGCCAAGGGTGACGAAGAGATAGCGGCTCTGGGCCAGGCTGCGCGCCAAGGCGTCGAGGCGTTCGTTCATCAGTGTCTCGCAGGCTGTGCGTGAGGGTGCCGCGAGACCAGTGGCCGCCAACCAGCAGCGCCATTCAGTGCCCTTTGCCGTCGGGAAAAGTGGCAGGGGACGCGGACCGCCGTCGGGCAACGGGTCGCAGGCAGCGGAAAGCAGGGCGCGAATACTGGCAGGATTGTAGAGTGTGCCGACCGGATTGCACAGCACTGGCAGGGCGTAGGAGAGCAGGCGTTCACCGATGTGCTCGGCAAAACACGAACCAAGGAAGACCATCGCATCTCCGGTCGTGATGCGTCGGGCCATTCGCGGCATCTCGACGTGCGTCATGAGGCTGAATTCGGCATCCGTCATTGCAATTCCTGTCGTTTTATTCTGCAAATTTACGAATATTCGGGAGCAAGACAAAGAGTTTCCTATCCTTTTTTGCGTCAAGATAGAGGTGTATTCAAGAAATTTGTCTAATTTTGCATCAAGAAATCATAAAAAGACGTGGAAAAGGAAGCAGAAAAGCTTTTGACAAACATAACATTCCCCGCCGACCTGAGGAAATTGCCCGTAAAGGACTTGCCTCGGGTATGCGATGAATTGCGGCAGACGATCATCGAGCAACTGGCCGACAATCCAGGGCACTTCGCCAGCAGTCTGGGCGTGGTGGAACTGACCGTGGCGCTACACTATGTGTTCGACACACCTTACGACCGCATCGTGTGGGACGTCGGGCACCAAGCATCGGGCCATAAGATTCTCACCGGACGGCGAGCACAGTTCTCGACCTACCGCCATCTGCACGGCCTGCGCCCGTTCCCCTCGCCCGAGGAGAGCGAGTACGACACCTTTGCCTGCGGCCATGCGTCGAACAGCATCTCGGCTGCGCTGGGCATGTCGGTCGCCGCACTGAAGAAGGGCGAAGAGAACCGCCATGTTGTGGCCGTCATCGGCGACGGCAGCATGAGCGGCGGACTGGCATTCGAGGGACTGAACAACGTAAGCGTAACGCCGAATAACCTGCTCATCATACTGAACGATAACAATATGAGCATCGATCACAGCGTGGGCGGGATGAAGGACTACCTGCACAAGCTGCATCGGAGTACATTTTATAATAAGATGCGGTTCCGCATGGCGCAAGGATTGTTCAAGCTTGGCATACTGAACGACGAACGACGGAAACGGATACTGCGGTTCAACAACTCGCTCAAGTCGCTGCTCCTGAACCAGCAGAACATCTTCGAAGGGATGAACATCCGATACTTCGGACCGAGCGACGGGCACAACGTCGTGGAACTGGTGGCCACGCTGCAGAGTATTCGCGACATGACTGGGCCCCGCCTGCTGCACATCCACACAGTGAAGGGCAAGGGTTTCCTCCCAGCCGAGAAGGATGCAGTGGAATGGCATGCGCCCGGCAGGTTCGACCCCGTAACAGGCGAACAGATCAAGCCCTGCGGTGAAAGCCTGCCACCGAAGTATCAGGAAGTCTTCGGCGAGACATTGCTTGAACTGGCACGGCAGAATGACCGCATCATTGGCGTCACGCCCGCCATGCCGACAGGATGCAGTATGAACATCCTGATGAAGGCGATGCCCGACAGGGCTTTCGACGTAGGCATTGCCGAGGGGCATGCCGTCACCTTCTCGGGCGGCATGGCAAAGGAGGGCCTCATCCCCTTCTGCAACATCTATTCGTCCTTTGCGCAGCGAGCCTACGACCACATCATCCACGACGTGGCGCTGAACAACCTGCATGTCGTCTTCTGCCTGGACCGCGCAGGACTGGTGGGCGAGGATGGCCCCACACACCATGGTGCGTTCGACCTCGCAGCACTGCGGCCCATACCAAATCTCACCATCGCTTCACCCATGAACGAGCATGAACTGCGACGACTGATGTTCACGGCACAACTGCCCGAGCAGGGTCCGTTCGTCATCCGCTATCCCCGAGGACGCGGCGTGCTCACGGAGTGGAAATGTCCGCTGGAGGAGATACCCGTAGGCCGCGGACGCTGTCTGCACGAAGGTAGCGAAGTGGCCGTACTGAGCATCGGTCCGGTTGGCAACACGGTGGAGGCCGTCGTAGCCGAAATGGAGAAGGAAGGAAGGCGCATTGCGCACTACGACATGCGCTTCCTGAAACCCATTGACGAGGGGATACTGGACTACGTGGGACACCACTTCGCGCACATCGTCACCGTAGAGGACGGAGTGGTTCGCGGCGGTCTGGGCAGTGCCGTACTGGAGTACATGGCCGACCACGACCTGCACCCCACCGTGCAACGCCTCGGATTGCCCGACAAATTCGTCGAACATGGTACACCAGCCGAGCTGTATCACATCGTGGAGCTGGATGCAGAGGGGATAAGGAGCGCGTTGAACCGCCTCCTCTAAATCCCCCCCTAAAGGCCAAACCCTTGAACATTTGAACATTTGAACTTTTGAACCATTGACGCTCTCAGCGCTCCCCTCTCTTTTAGGAGAGGGGCTGGGGGAGAGGCCAATTCTTGAACCATAAGTTATGAAAATCGTCATCGCCGGCGCAGGTGCAGTGGGAACTCACCTCGCAAAACTACTCTCCAAAGAAGATCAGGACATCATCCTCATCGATGAGAATCCTGAGAAGACGGACAAGCTGAACAGCGAGGGCAATTACGACCTGCTCACGCTCAACGTCTCACCCAGCAGCATCCAGGGGCAGAAGGAAGCCGGCGTGCCGCATGCCGACCTCTTCATCGCCGTCACTCCCGACGAGGCACGCAACCTCACCTGCTGCATTCTGGCCCACACATTGGGGGCGCGCAAGACGGTGGCCCGGGTAGATAATGCCGAATACGTACAACCCCAATACCAGGAGTACTTCCAGCAAATGGGCGTCGATTCGCTCATCTATCCCGAAAGCCTGGCTGCCCACGACATCCTCGAGGGGCTCAAGCGCTCATGGGTAAGGCAATACTGGGAGGTACACGGTGGCACACTCATCATGCTGGGCATCAAACTACGCGAGACGGCTCGCATCCTAAACGTACCACTGCGCCAGTTGTGCGCCCCCGGCACCCCTTACCACGTTGTGGCCATCAAACGCGACGAGGCAACAATCATCCCGGGTGGTAACGATGAACTCCGATTAGGTGACATTGCCTATTTCATGACCACGAAGAAGTTCATCTCCTACATTCGTGAAATCGTGGGAAAAGAAACGTATGCCGACGTGAAAAACGTGATGATTATGGGTGGCGGGCGCACCAGTGTGGACGTAGTGCACGGACGGCCCGACTACATGACCATGAAGATTATCGAGCAGAGCGAGGAACGCTGTATGCGACTCAACGAGGTGCTTGACGACGACGAGGTGCGCATCATCCAAGGTGACGGTCGCGACACTCGTCTGCTCATCGAGGAAGGTATTCGGGACATGCAAGCTTTTGCCGCACTCACCCCCGAGACCGAGACGAACATCTTGGCGTGTCTGGCAGCAAAACGAATGGGTGTGCGTAAGACGGTGGCACTGGTCGAGAACATGGAATACGTCACTCTGGCCGAGAAACTGGACATCGGCACCATCATCAACAAGAAGATGATTGCCGCCAGCCACATCTATCAGATGATGTTGAACACCGATGTGGCCAACGTGAAGTGTCTCACCATCGCCAATGCCGACGTGGCCGAGTTCATTGCCAGCGAGGGCAGCCTTGTCACTAAGAGTCTCGTCAAGGACTTAAAACTACCCCTCGGCGTCACGCTCGGAGGACTTGTGCGCAACGGCGAGGGGCAACTCGTAGGTGGTAACACTCAAATTATGGCAGGCGACAGCGTCGTGGTGTTCTGCATGAGCAGCCTCATCAAAAAGCTCGAACGATACTTCTGCAAGCCGACAAACATGCTTGATACAATCATGCAGACGCTGCGCAACGCCTGATACTCCCCGACTCCCTCTACCCGGCAACCGTATGGTTGCCAGGTGTCAGTTTCTGCGTCTTCCCGCTGGGGAATACGACTTCGGCCTCAGTACCTTCAGGGACGGTGAGGCTCACTTGCATCTTCTTACCCTTGCGCTGGATGGCGACCTTGATTTCGCCACTCACACTTTCCACCATGCACGAAGCCTCAGTAAGGTAGCCCATCTGGGGACGCACACGGAATGTTCGGAAACCTGGAGAGGTGGGCTCTATGCCACATACCTTTTGGCTCAAAATCGTAAGCGGACCGCCGCTCCAGCCGTGATTGTATGTTCCCCAACACGAGTTCACCATCGGCTCGCCAGGCTTTGGCTTGGTACCCTCGGGTATCCAGTTCTCGGGCAGAGTAGTAAGCCCGGGGAAGTCAATCATGGGCTTGTAGCGCTTGCGGATACGGTCGAGTCCTTCGTTGGCAGCACCCATCTGGAACAGAGCCTCCAGCACGTATTTCTCCATATAGGGGCTGGCATGATACTCTGTTGTGAGGCACTTTGTGAGGGCCGGGTATTTGTCTTTCGATGCAAGGCCAGACACCACAGCCAATGCGTTTCCTCGGTCGTCAGTCTCGCCGTTGTAGTCGGGCGAACGGTATGCGCCGTCGTGCCAGAAGCGCTTGTCGAAGTTTTCGTCGTATCGCCTCATCATGTCCTCGATGCGTGCGGCATCGGATGCCTTGCCCAACATGCGGGCAATCTCCAGCTCGCCTTTCAGTGCCAGATAGTACCAGCAGTTCTGCAGCAGGAGTTGGTCGATATTGTCGCCCCAGTCACCCCAGAACCACTCGCCACGACGCAGGATTGCCAGTCCGTCCCCGTCTGTCTGCCACACATCGTGCAAATAGCGGCGCAGGCGGGGATAGTGTGTCTTGGCCACAGTGAAGTCGTCGCCATAGTAGCACTGGGTGTAAATTCCATACCAGCCGCATGTGGCCAGTATCTGACTGGGTAGTTCTTTGTTCCAGTTACCAGCAGGCACAGGTGAGAACATCACGCCGTCTCCCCGCTGCCAGTTGAAGAGTTCGTTCAGTCCCTTGAATCCCAGTTGTGCACCCTCTGGCGAAAGTGAGTAGTATGTCTCGCCCAGTTCATTCACAGCATCGCCCCACCATTGGCCGCGTTCACGGTCGGGGCAGTCCATATAGTTGTCACGCATCGTGATGTAGAGTGTACGCTGGGCGCGCTTCCAGAGTTCGTTGAAAAATTCATCGTTGCAGCGGAAGGGTTCCACGAAGTCGCAGCCATAGCCTGTCTCGCGGTACTTCACTTCGGTAATCTCGACACCCTCGGGCAGGATGTACCACACCTCATGTCCGTTGAACCATCCGAAGTTCTCGTACTCCTGTTCGCCCTTTCGGGTAATGAACTCACAGCGGGGTGTGGCCGATCCACCAATCATGTGCACGTCGGTCTGAATCTTTATGAGCTTGCCTCCTTCGTCGGAAGAAAGTTTCATGTACGGCGTACACTGGCAGTTGTAGGGCAGGCGGCAGACCAGTGTGTCACCATGGCGTTCGGTGCTCACATAATCCTTCAGTCCGTAATCCTTCCACTGCGGAATGGGTCGCTTCACGAGGTTTCCCAGCGGACAATTCTCCACATCGATAGGCTGAACGCTCTCAAGGCCGTAGGTGTAGCTGTTCTTGTACCACCCCTGCTCCTCTTTTCTGGCATCGAAACGGATGTTGCTTTCCGAAATGCGATAGTTGGGCTTCGGCTCGCCTGTCTCGCCATAGGCTCCATAGACGGCTCCACGCCACGTCTTGTCGCTGCAGATATCGACACCCTCAGCGCGAGCCTCAAAGAGAAGTCCGGCCATGCCACTGCTGACATGACTGAAGCCATTCAGGCCAAAATACCACGTAAGCACGGCTATCAGGTTTTCGCCCGGCTTCAGGTAGGGCGCTATCTCCACTTCGTCGTAATAGCTGCTATGGGGAGCTGGACCACGCTTTAGTCCGCCCTCGAAGACCACCAGTTGCTCATTAATATAGAGCCAATATTTCGAATCGACGGCAATTTTTGCCTTCACCGAGGCAGGCACTTTCTCGATGTTTGCCTTCTTTCGCCAGAGCATCCACGTATTGGGACGGCTCTGATGATGTTCCACTGCCAGGAACTGTGCTTTCCACTGCTCGCTTCGGCTCATTGCAGGCACTGTGAGGCACACTGCCAGCAATAAATGTTTTAGTTTTACGTACATTTTGTTAGTTAGTTAAACAGCTATGAATTACGGACTATGAACTATTCCTCGCCCTACTTCCACATAAGCATGCGCCCAATCTGGTCGTAAAGGTTTGCCCAGTGGGCGCGAGTCTCGTCGTCTGATGCGCTCTGGCTGGCACTCTTCGTCTTCTTCTCGAGCTGCTGCAGGGTATAGAGCACGGCCGGACGCACCTTCTGGTTTCCGTTGTTCAGTGCGCGTTGCAAGTGCTGGAACATAGTGTTCTGCAGCGTCATGCGGTATGGCGACACCTTCTTGCGACTATCGGCCTCGGCAAAGACGAGCTTCGTAAGGTCGGCCAGATAGGCCTGGGGGGTATAGAGTTCGTTCAGGCTCTCCAAGCGATTCATCATGCTTGCCATCACGCTCTCTCCCACGACATTGGTGAGTATCTGCGGATAGTCCGAAATACGGTAGGCGTAACTGATTTCGCGCAGCCAGAGCGGTTCGTTGAGTACCTGCTCGTCCAGAAACTTCAGTGCAGCCTTCTGCTTCTCTACGGGCTGGGGACGATAAACATCAGCCTCGGCGCCCTTCGGCTGGAAGTTTATGAGATAGCCGCCAATGTTGCGCGTCACATGGCCGCAATAGCGTAGGAACTGAGTGCGTATCTGAGTGTACATCGTACGGAGGTCACTCCAGTAGAGGTCCTTCTCGTTGTCGAGCGTCCACTGGGGCAGCGCTGCAAGTTCGCGTTTGAGGTTCTCTATACCGTACTGGCTTGCCTTGACGGCATCGTCGCCCAGATCTTCCGTCTGGCGGCGCGGGTCGGCGCGTCCCTCGCCACTCTCACCGTCGCCCCACCACAGGCGCGGATTCTTGGCAGCCTGGAGGGTCATCGGTTCCAACATCTTGTGGTCCTCGTCCTCGTCCTTCGCATCGAGCATGGGGGTATATCCCCAGCGGATGGCCCATTGGTCGTAGTCGTTGATTCGGGGGAAGACGCCCTTCCTGCTGATGCCGTCCTCGGGCTGTGCCACATAGTTGAAGCGAGCATAGTCCATGATGCTGGGCGTATGGCCGTGAGCCTCCACCCATGCCTTGTTCCTGAGACTGTCCACAGGCACCGTCGAACTGCTGCCGAAGTTGTGGCGCAGGCCCAGTGTATGTCCCACCTCATGGCTCGAGACGAAGCGGATGAGCTGCCCCATCAGTTCCTCGTCGAAGTTCATGCGCTGTGCGGCCTCGTCGATGCTGCTGCACTGCACCATATACCAGTCGTGCACGAGGCTCATCACGTTGTGGTACCAGCAGATGTGGCTCTCGAGTATCTCGCCGGTGCGCGGGTCATGCACGTTCGGGCCGTAGGCATTCTCGATGGGGCTGGCCAGATAGCGGATGCAGCTATATCGCGCATCCTCCATGCTCATGGTCGAGTCATTCTCGGGCCACTCGCGAGCCTGAATGGCATTCTTGAAGCCAGCCTTCTCGAAGGCTACTTGCCAGTCCTCGACGCCCTGGATGAGGTACTTCCTCCACTGCTTCGGCGTAGCGGGGTCGATGTAGTAGATAATGGGTTTCATGGGTTCCACCAGCTCGCCGCGACGCATTTTCTCTACGTCTTCGGGGCGAGGCTCCAGTCGCCAGCGAGTGACAAAGACCTTGCCCTCGACGCGCTGTTGGCCGTCGGAGTAGCTGGTGTAGCTATCGGTGAAGTATCCAACTCGCGGATCGAAGTATCGGCGCATCATGGGTTTCTCGGGCAGCAGAATGAAGCTGATGTTCAGTCCCAGCGTCACCTTCCCCGTACTGGCCGCAGGCAGGCGGGTGGGTCCGTTGCCGTTGCTGGCAAAAGTCTTCACCATGCGCACCTCGGTGTTCATCGGGAACGACTTGATGTCCTCTATGTAGCTCATCTCGCCGATCATGCCCTGCAGCCCATACTGCTGCTTGGCATTCTGAGGCAGGCCCAGCGCAGGATTGTCCTGATTGAAGAACTGCGTCACCTTTATCTTATAGACGTTGTTCTTGTGGCTCTCCACCTTGAACGCACCGATGATGGGGTTTTCGTTGCTGATGGTGATGGCGCGATTGATTTTCTGCGTCGTGTCGGCATAGTTGATGAGCAGGCTGGCCCTCAGCAGCATCTGCTCGTCGGGACCTTTCTGGAAATAGACCGTCTGCTCGTTCACCTGCTCCCCGCCGAACTTACCGCTGTTCGATGGAGTGCCAGTGAAGCGCGTAGTGGTTAGGAACTCGCGGCCGATGAGCGAGTCGGGAATCTCGAAGAACCAATCGCCCTTCATCTTCGTCACATGGAACAGTCCCGGACGGTCCACTGCGGGCTTTTCCACTTTAGTCGAGTCTTTGGGTGCCTGCGCCACAGGCTTGCGTTTGCCGAAGATGACGTACTTACGGCGCCCCTTCTTCTGTTTCGCATCCTTCTTCTTGTCCGTTTTCTCGGTCTTTGCTTTCTCCTGTTTCTCGCCTGCTTTGGCTGGAATGCCGACAATCAGAGCGGCAGCCAGCAGGAGGATGATGTGTTTTGTCTTCATGCTTCTTTATCTTATTTGTTCTATGTGCGACCTTATTTGTTCTATGTGCGACGAATGGTTATGGGTTATTGAGAAGCCCCCTCTCCCCTACCCCTCCGAGGATGGAGAAGTACATTTTGAAGGCGGCAGCAAATCCCTATGCCTCATTTTTCACTTTACCTCATTAGTGTCCCGTTAAAATTGGGACGAGTTAAATATTAATCAAACAACCCCGGAATAAGGGGACCCAATTGCTCTTTGACATCATTGGAATAAGTCTTATCGAACAGTTCTTTTAGCGGTGTTTTGTCCGTGAGCGACGTGCTGAGGATTTGCAGGACCTCATAGGTCGAACGTTTCAACTTCATGTCATGCTGGACAATCGCCACGAGGCAGTAAGCAGTGATGGCTGCACTGATTTGTATTCTAACAGCGTTCTCCGTAGTTCCCCAGAACTTCTTGATCTTAAGGTGCTGCTTGAGCCACTTGAAGAAAAGCTCTATCTGCCATCGGTTCTTGTAGAGGTCGGCTATCTGCTGGGCAGTCAAGTCCATCGCATTGGTCAGGAACATGAACTCTCTGTCTTGCTCTTCGTCATAGTATCTGACGAGACGCAGGTTCTCAGGATAGTCTTTGCGGCTCTTATAGACCGTCAGTTCAATCTCTGCATCGGTGAGAATGTTCTTTGGCAAACGGCGTTTCCACTTGACACACCTGTATTGTAAGTTGGACTTGGCTCTGACAACAAAGAAGGACTCCATCCGCTGTATGCGGTATAGTTCCCCAAAGTTGTTGTAGCCTCGGTCAAACACATAGTAAGCACCTGTTTCATAAGGAATTTCCGGCATTGCCTTGGAGTCGTAGACGGAAGCAGTGGTGATATGATAGAAGGCTGGCACCTGTGCCTCCAAGTCATAAAGGACGTGAGCCTTGACACCCCCCTTCTTCTTGCGAAACTTCGCCCACCAGAACACCGACAGACAGAGTGGTATCGTCGTGGAATCGAATGCATAGACCTGTCCTCCAAGCTTGAATATGTCTGCCGACCGTTTCTCCCTGGCCTGAGCCATCATGTAGAAAGCGAACTCCTCGAAGATGCGATAGTCGCGGTTCTGGTTGGCAGTAGCCAGCGTCGTCTTGGCGATGGGCTTTCGCCCTAAGCCGAGGTGGAAGCACTTAGACCGATGGGCTTCAAGAGCCACAATCACGTCTCGCAGACTCTCACGGTTACCGAGTTGCCCGAACATCAGTGCAAGAAGTTGGTTCCAACAAGTGAGGTGCTTGACATAACGGTTTCCATCATACTTGTCAACAAGGTGGCGGAACTTGTCATAGTCTAAATACTCTAACAATTGGGCGAATACGTATTTGTCTTTGTTCATCTTGCAGCCATTCAATTTGGCTGCAAAGGTACAAATTCAAATCCGTGCACCCTTAAAACTACTCGTAAATGACTTAATTTCAGCGATTTCAAAGAACGATTAGTCCACTTTAACGGGACAGTAGTGA
>JAILBW010000004.1 GCA_024680695.1 Bacteroidaceae bacterium | reverse complement strand
CCGTGGCGAGCATTATTTTGCGTAATACATTACCATTCAGTGCATTCCGTATAATTCGCGGCAAGCCAGCACTGCGCTTGATAGAGCCTGAAAGGGCTGTTTTGCCTGTTTTCGCGGGGAAAAAAGCCTTTCGAAAAAGCCCAAAAAGCGCCAAAAAGAGGAAAAACACACCATTTCTGCTACGAAAAGGGACTTTCTGAGGGGAAAAAGGCAGGGAAACGAAACTTCTCATTTTCGCCCGAAGGCAAAAAACGCCTTTTTAGGCCCGTTCGCCGTTTGCCGTTTTGAAACAAAAATGCCGTTTTTTGAAGCCACCGACTTTTTCCAAAAAAGAGAGAAAAAAGGCCGAAAAGACCCCACTAACGCCATGAGTAAATGGAGCCCCGAAACGGGGCCCCCTTGAGTTTCGGAATCAGCTCCAAAAGGACGGCAGAGCAAAATGGGGGGCAAAGGGATGGGTCTCCCCTCTCATTTAGGAGAGGGACGTAGAGTGAATTGCGCATTCTGCCGCCCCTTCAGGGCTTATTTCCGCTGTGCGTCGGTAGCAGGGGCTGTACCCCTGCACAACGGCAAGACACAATAATTAGTGCCGAAGGTACGACAGAGAAACAAAAAACAGGCAAAACTTGTATCAAAACGGGACTTGCAGTATCAAAAAATGGTATTTCCAGTTTCAAAAACGCCACTTTGCTGTATCAAAAACGGCAGTCTCAGTGTCAAAAACGCCACTTCGCTGTAACAAAAACGGCAGTTCCAGTTTCAAATGTGACCATGCGGTATCAAAAAATGACATTTTCAGCAGCGGGCAGGCAATTTTGCGACAGCAAGCAGGAGTCTCTGCGACAGCAAGCAGGAGCCATTGCGGCAGCAAGCGATTTTGCATTTTGCATTTGACCTTCGGTCGAGCCTGCTCACACTCGGGAAAGTCGAAGCAAGCTTCACTTTCCTCTCGCTTAATCGCAGCCTTTGCATTTAGAATTTTGTACATTGTTTTCGTCTAAAACAATGGGAGGCCCGCCGCACGACGAGCCTCCCACGATTGAGGTGTTATCAAACAGAGTTACTTATTGACAACCTTCTTTCCACCAATGACATAGAGACCGCTGGGCAGGCCTTGGAGTGCCTCGTCGGCCTTCACGTCGGAGCGCACCACCCGACCCTGCATGTCATAGACGTTCACGATGGCTCGCTCGCGAGCAAGCGTTGCCAACGAGATGCCTTCGCCACCCTCGTTGTAGTAGGTGCCGTCGGTCTTGAGACAGACAACGAGATGGGTCTTGTCGAGCACCGGATATGCATCGCTGCCCAGCGTCTGGTACCAGGTGATCAGGCTTTGGTCGCCGTTGAGCAGGTAGCAAAGCTCGCCATTCATGACAGCTTCGGCTGTCACGGGGAGTGCTCCCTTCCAGATGCGCTCGACATTGGTGTTCTCGGCATGCGTGGTGTAGTAGACATTCTTCAGCACGATGGGGGCATTGGTTTCGAGGCAGCGGCCGACGAGGTCGGTAGGCGTAGTGGCCGACGTAGGAGCCACCTGCATGACGCCCAGCATGGCGCTGTTCTCGATGGTGGTAATCACGTCGTTGGGGTTCCATCCCACCAGTCCGCCGGCGTTGGAGCCCGTCGTGGTGAAGATGCCTCCAAGAGCCATGCAGTTGATAATCTGCGAGCTGCCCGCTGAGGGACGGCTGACGAGAAGACTGGCAGCCGTATCGCCAATCACGCTGTTCTTGATGGTCACGTTGCTGATGATGTTCTTGAACACCGTAGCGCCCTCGAGACGGCCTGCCAGGGGAGCCATGCGGACACCGCCGGCATTGATTACGCCCTCGAGACGCAGGTTGCTCACCTTGCCGGCCAAGTGGCCGAAGAGGCCTGTGGCGTCGCTGGATGCCGTGTTGGGCGATATCCAACTGACGTTGTCGAAGGTGATGGTGTGGCCTTGTCCGTCAAACTCACCCTTGTAGGTCTGTGCGTTGGTCGGAGAGATGATCAGTCCGCTGTCGTCGATGACGATGTCGGCCGTCAGCACGGCAAAAGCACTGGGGTTCTCGCCGCTGTTCACGATTTCGGCAAAGGCCTTTAAATCGTCTTGCGAGCCAATCTGGTAGACACCGTCCACCGCCTCGATGGCCCACAAAGGTACAAATGCGCAGCACAGCAACGCAGATGCACAAGCTCTGAGTAGTTTCGTTCTCATAAAAAGCAGTTTATAAAGTTAATAATGTGGTTTGTTATCCTTACTCTCAACCAAAAATTCCGCGCGTTTCCTGCCTCGGAGGCAAAAATTTCATCATTCCGAAGACAAAGATACAGAATCTTTTTGAGAGCCTCAAAATAATCTATACTATTTTTTCAAAAATAGTTTACAAATTTTTACTCTGTTACTACGGAAGGGCGATTCTCTCACACTTGATTTGCAGGCAAAGGGGCGAATGTTGTCATTTGGTACTATAATGACAGTCCGATGCTCTCACGACGAAAGAAAAGCAAAAAATCAAGGGCACTGCATGACGCTTAATTGCGCCCACAGCAAGGGAGTAAGAATGCCACGGCAAGGGGAATTAAATGCCACAGCAAGCAACGCCCGACGCTTGCGCAAGCAAAGGGTTCCACGACGGGAGGCTGTACGATAAGAAAAGGGCTGCGAAACGGACGTCAGAACGGAGCCACGGAATCCTCGTTGGGCACAATAAGCGGAACGGACGTCAGAACGGAGCCACGGAATCCTCTGGCGCAGGGCCGAGGGGGTCGGAGATGGGGATGCTGTCGGAGAGCGAATCGGCTTGAGCGCGCTCCTCGTCAGTCATGGGCGCAGCGGCTATGCGGCCACCGCCGGCAGGATTCTCGCCAGGCAGGGGGATGCGGTGCTCGTCGTTGGTGAAGCGGGCAAAGCGGTCCTTGAAACGCAGGCGCACATCGCCCACCTGTCCATTACGATGCTTGGCCACGATGAACTCAGCCACACCGGCGAGCGGCCGTCCGTTGTCGTCCTGCTTGAAGCCATAGTACTCGGGGCGATGGATGAAGCAGACGATATCGGCATCCTGCTCGATGGATCCCGATTCACGCAAGTCGCTCAGCATGGGGCGTTTACCTTCGAGACCTTCACGCCCCTCGACACCACGGTTCAGCTGGCTCAGGGCGATGATGGGGATGTTCAGCTCCTTGGCGAGGCCCTTCAGTGAGCGACTTATCATGGCCACCTCCTCCTGACGGCTGTTGACGTTCATTCCGCTGGCATTCATCAGCTGCAGGTAGTCGATCATGATGCACTTCACACCATGTTCGCGCACCAGACGGCGGGCTTTCGTGCGCAGTTCGAAGACAGAAAGCTGGGGAGTATCGTCCACGAAGATGGGTGCATCGACCAGCAGGCGCACCTTGGCGTCGAGCTGCGTCCATTCGTAGGGTGCAAGCTGACCACTGCGCAGCTTCTCGCCCTCTATCTCGCAGACGTTCGACATCAGACGCTGGACAAGCTGCTGGTTCGACATTTCGAGGCTGAACATGGCAACGGGCAGCTTCCTATCGACTGCCATATTGCGCACCATCGAGATGACAAAGGCGGTCTTTCCCATTGCGGGGCGGGCGGCGATGATGATGAGGTCGCTGTTCTGCCAGCCGCTGGTCATCTTGTCGAGCTTCTCGAAGCCCGAGGGCAGTCCGCTCATGCCGCCCTCGATGGCTGCCGCCTTGCGCAGATTCTCGTACACCTGGTCGATGACGGGATTTATCTGGGTGTAGTCCTTGCGCAGGTTGGCTTGCGAGATGGCAAAGAGTTGCGACTCAGTCTCCTGCATGAGGTCGGCCACATCGATCGTCGTATCGAAGGCCTTCGTCTGCACAAAGCTGCTCAGCGTGATGAGCTGGCGCGCAAGGAACTTCTGCGCCACTATCTGAGCGTGGTACTCGAGGTGTGCGCTGCTGGTTATCTGCGAGTTAATCTGCATGATGTAGGCCGGTCCTCCAGCCTCCTCGAGCATGCCGAGCGACTCCAGGCGGTCGATGATCGTCATGATGTCCACCGGCTTCTGGTCGGCACTGAGCGACTGCACTGCCTGGTAGATGCAGGTGTGACGCTTGTCGTAGAACGACTCGGGCTTGAGCAAGTCGCTCACCTGCGAATAAGCCTCCTGATCGACCATCAGCGCACCCAGCACTGCCGCCTCCATCTCGAGGTTCTGCGGCTGCTTGTGGCCGTAGCTGTCCACGCTGGGCACTTCCACCACTTTCGTTTGCGACGCGCGTCGCCTATTGCTTGTCTCTGCCATATTTTATTTCCGTTCGAATGATAATGTCGGGCCCGTTTTCGGACATCCGGCGCTGCAAAGGTACGAATAAGCGAGAGAAAACGCAAATGTATTCGCCGTTTTCCGAGCGAGAGTACCTAAGACCGGAGGTGCAAAGGTACGAATAAGCGAGAGAAAAATCTGCATGAAGCGGCAGATATTTATCACAAAGTTATGAACAATGCATGTGGATAACGGCAGATTCGGCTGGCTCACTTCCGCTGCAATTGGGCAGTACAATAAAATAATGTACGCCTTTGTGCCGTGTTTTGCAAAAAAAGACGTATCTTTGCAGACCAATTTTCCCCCGGTACATCAAAGAGAGACACGAACATGGAAATTCGAACCAACTCGGCTCATGCTTGGCTATTGGCTGCGCGCCCGAAGACACTCACTGGAGCGGCAGTGCCAGTACTGGTGGCACTATGCGCTGCATGGAGCAGTGTCCCCCAAGACTTCGACTGGCTTCCCGCCCTGCTGTGCATGGCCTTCGCCCTGCTGATGCAAGTGGATGCCAACCTGGTGAATGACTATTTCGACTGGGCCGACGGCGTGGACACCGCCGAACGTCTGGGCCCCGAACGAGCAGTGGCACAGGGATGGGTGACGCCTCGCGCCATGCGGATTGCCATCGTGCTGACCACTCTGGCCAGCGCCGCCACAGGCCTTCCTCTGGTGATGTGGGGCGGATGGTACTTGGTGTGGATCGGGATGGCATGCATCGCAGGCTGCTTCCTATATACCACCCTCTTCAGCCGCCATGCACTGGGCGATGTGCTCGTATTCCTGTTCTTCGGCATAGTGCCCGTCTGCGCCACCTACTACATTCAGCGGCATGAACTGACGACCAACGTCGTGATGCTGGCTACGGCCTGCGGGATGGTAGTCGATTGCCTACTTATCATCAACAACTACCGCGACCGCGAGACGGATGCCCGGGTGGGAAAGGCCACACTCGCCACCCTCATCGGCGCCACGCCTACCGAGGCCATCTATCTGGCCATAGGATTCGTCGCCACAGGCCTGACGATTCCCGCACTGGGCACCGAGGTTGTACTGATGCTCCCCTACCTGGCTCTGCACACAACAAACTGGCGACAGATGCACAGAATACACAAGGGGCGTGCCTTGAACAAAGTGCTGGCAACCACCTCGATGGCCATCTTGCTCTTCGGCCTCAGCCTGAGCATCCTGCTGCTTCTCCAACTATGAATTGTGCATTATGAATTAAAAACATACCCAATATGGCAACAACCGACGACAAGAAAGTAATTTTCTCGATGGTAGGCGTGAGCAAAACCATCCAGCAGAACCAGAAACAGGTGCTGAAGAACATCTATCTCTCCTTCTTCTACGGCGCCAAGATAGGCATCATCGGATTGAACGGCGCAGGAAAGAGTACGCTGATGAAGATTATCGCCGGCATCGACCAAAGCTATCAGGGGCATGTGGTATGGAGCCCGGGCTATACAGTGGGTTATCTGGAACAAGAGCCCAAACTCGACGAGACGAAGACCGTCGTCGAGGTGGTGAAGGAGGGCGTGAAGCCCATCGTCGAGGCGTTGGCCGAATACGAGGAAATCAACCAGAAGTTCGGTCTGCCCGAATACTACGAGAACGAGGACAAGATGAACCAGCTCTTTGCCCGACAAGGCGAACTGCAGGACATCATCGACAGCACCGATGCTTGGAATCTGGAGAGCAGACTGGAGCGGGCAATGGCTGCACTGCGACTGCCACCTGCCGACCAGCCAGTGAACGAACTGAGCGGTGGCGAGCGGCGTCGAGTGGCTCTCTGCCGGTTGTTGCTCACGAAGCCCGACGTGCTGCTCCTCGACGAGCCCACCAACCACCTGGACGCTGAGAGCATCGACTGGCTCGAGCAGCACCTCACCCAATACGAGGGCACCGTCATTGCCGTCACGCACGACCGCTACTTCCTCGACGATGTGGCCGGATGGATTCTCGAACTGGACCGTGGCGAAGGCATCCCCTGGCAGGGCAACTACTCGTCGTGGCTCGAGCAAAAGACGCGCCGCATGGAACAGGAGGAGAAGACGGCCAGCAAGCGACGCAAGACGCTGGAACGCGAGCTGGAGTGGGTGCGCATGGCGCCAAAGGCTCGGCAGGCAAAGGGCAAAGCCCGCCTGAACAGCTACGACCGCATGCTCAACGAAGAGCAGAAGGAACGCGAGGAAAAGCTCGAGATTTACATCCCCAACGGACCACGACTGGGCAACAAGGTCATCGAGGCTCACGGTCTGTGCAAGGCTTACGGCGAGCGGGTGCTTATCCGCGACTTGGACTTCAGTCTGCCTCCCAACGGCATCGTGGGTGTCATCGGCCCCAACGGCGCCGGCAAGACAACCCTCTTCCGCATGATTATGGGCCTCGAGAAGCCTGATGCGGGTACCTTCGAAGTGGGCGAGACCGTGAAACTCTCCTACGTCGACCAGAGCCACCACGACATCAAACCTGAGCTGAGCGTCTATCAAGTGGTGAGTCAGGGCAACGAACTCATCCGCATGGGCGGCCGCGACATCAATGTGCGCGCCTACTTGAGCCGTTTCAACTTCAGCGGAGCCGATCAGGAGAAGAAGTGCGGAGTGCTCTCGGGTGGAGAACGCAACCGACTCCACCTTGCAATGGCACTGAAACAGGAAGGCAATGTATTGCTGCTCGACGAACCGACAAACGATATTGACGTGAACACCCTGCGTGCCCTCGAGGAGGGTCTTGAGAACTTTGCAGGCTGTGCCGTAGTGATCAGCCACGACCGCTGGTTCCTCGACCGCATCTGCACCCACATCCTGGCCTACGAAGGCGACGGCACCGTCTACTACTATCAGGGGAGCTACACCGACTACGAAGCCAATAAACTGAAGCGACTCGGACTCGAAGAACCACGTCGAATCCGATACCGCAAACTAATGGACGATTGAAAGGTTAGCGGTTAGGGGTTAGAGGTTAGAGGTTAGCGCTAATGTTCCGCTCGGCTCTACCGCTTGGCTTGTCCAAGAATGTTCAATGTTCAATGGTCAATGGTCAATGGTCAATGGTCAATGGTCAATGTTTCAACATAGTAAATAGAAAAGTTTAAACAAACACATGAAGCTAATAAAGGATCAAGAGTTCGGCGGTGAGCGCCCACTCTATACACTGCACGATGCACGGCTGGAGAACGTCACCATCCACCTCGGCGAGTCGTCAATCAAGGAATCAGGCCACATCGAGGCTGAAGACTGCACCTTCGAGGGGAAGTACGTCTTTTGGGAGTGCAGGGGCTTCCGTGTGAAACATTGCCTCTTCCGCGAGAGTGCACGCTCCTCGCTCTGGTATTCCGAGAACGGAAGTCTCGAGGATTGCCTGGTAGAGGCACCTAAGATGTTCCGTCGGATGAAGGGCATACACATCGAAAACTGCCAGTTCCCGCACGCTCAGGAAACACTCTGGGACTGCGACCAAGTGACCATCCTCCATAGCCGAATGGACGAGGGCGACTATCTGGTGATGCACACCAACAATGTCGAGGCCGACCACTTCCACCTCGAGGGAAACTATAGCTTCCAATACAGCAAAAACGTCATCATCCGCAACTCGCTGCTCAACTCGAAGGACTCGTTCTGGGAATGCGAGAATGTCACTATCTACGACAGCGAAATCAACGGCGAATACATGGGCTGGTACAGCAAGAACCTGCGCCTCGTGCGCTGCCACATCTCTGGCGAACAGCCGCTTTGCTACTGCGAGAACCTCGTCATGGAGGACTGCACGATGGGTGAGGATGCCAACCTCGCCTTCGAGTACAGCACTATCCGCGCCACCATCAAAGGCAACGTCCACAGCATCAAGAACCCCACCTCGGGCAGCATCGTAGTGAACGGAAAGGTGGGCGAGATAATCATCGACGGGAATCGCAAGGCTCCGGCCGACTGTACAATCAAAGTAATGTAATGTAATGAAATACGATTTCGACACACCCGTCAACCGTCGCCGCTCGGCATGCATGAAGTGGGACGAAGATCCTTCGGTAGACCTCCCGCTGTGGGTGGCCGACATGGACTTCCGAGCCTGCCCCGCCATCCGTGAAGCGCTCGAGGAAAGGCTTGCCCACGGTGTCTTCGGCTATGCGATGCCCGACGATGCATTCTACAAAGCAATTCTCCACTGGCACTCCACACGCCACAACGTCCAATATTGCCGCGATTGGATCATCACCGTCCCCGGCATCGTTCCCGCAATCAGTGCCATCCTGCGCGCCCTGACGCAACCCGGCAACGGTGTACTCACACTGAGCCCCGTCTACAACTGCTTCTACAGCAGCATCCGCAATCTGGGATGCCGAGCCGAGGAATCAGTTCTCCGTCGCGAGGGCAATACGTTTCACATAGACTTCGACGACCTTGAGCAACGCGCTGCAAAGCCTGACGTAAAGGTGCTCCTCCTGTGCTCGCCCCACAATCCAAGCGGGCGGGTGTGGTCTAAAGAAGAGCTGCGGATGATTGGAGACATCTGCCTGAGAAATAACGTATTCGTGGTATCAGATGAAATACACTGCGAACTCACAATGCCCGGACATCACTTCCTGCCGTACGCTTCGCTGGGCGAGAAATACATGGCGCAAGCCTGCATCTGCACCAGTGCCAGCAAGGCCTTCAATATTGCCGGACTGCAGAATGCACAAATCATTGTGCCCAATGCCGAGTATCGCCAGAGGATTGACCGCGCCGTGAACATTCATGAGGTGTGTGACGTGAACCCCTTCGGCATCGTGGCCACCACCGCTGCCTACACCCACGGAGCCGACTGGCTCGACGCACTTTGCCAATACATCTGGAGCAACTACGAGGAAGCTCGTCACTACATCGAGAGCCGCCTGCCTATGCTCGGCGTAAGTCAATTGCAAGGCACCTACCTGATGTGGGTCGATGTCTCGGATGTGACAGAGGATGTGGAGGACTTCTGCAACCGACTGCGCAACGAGCAGCACCTTTGGTTTGCCGCCGGCTCGCATTACGGCAAGGGCGGTGAAGGATTTGTGCGCATCAACTTGGCCACACAGCGCGAAAACGTGCTTCGTGCAATGGAGCGCCTCGAGTCATTCATTATTCATTGACCATTGAACATTGACCATTGAACATTCTTGGACAAGCCAAGCGGCAGAGCCGAGCGGAACATTGGCACTGGCAGACTCGCTAACCGCTAAACGTCTTTAACCTTTCGCTCGGCTATGCCGCTTGCTACCGACTTCGGCGTGAGCTCAGTCGAACGCAGGGACGCAAGAACCTTTAATCTTTAACCTTTACAAGACTCTTGAACCCTTGAACATTTGAACACTTGAACATGAGCCAAACCACACAGAAAGACCTGCTCCTGCAGAAGATTCGCGACGGGCTGCATCTCACAGGCCGCGATCAACTGCGACTGGCTGCCACACTGAGCATTCCCTCGATGCTGGCCCAGCTGAGCGCTATTCTGATGGAATACATCGATGCGGCCATGGTGGGCAGTTTGGGTGCCGAAGCCAGCGCCTCGATAGGCATCGTCTCGACGACGATATGGCTCTTCGCCGGTGTGTGCTCAGCATTTAGCAAAGGCTTCTACGTCCAAGTGGCCCATCGCATCGGAGGCAACGAACTGGCTCAGGCACGCAATGTACTGCGCCAAGGACTCAGCGCATGCCTGCAATTCAGCGTACTGCTGACGATCATTGGCGTGGCAATCAGTCCCTATCTGCCCACTTGGCTCGGCGGCGCAGAGAACATCCGCCACGATGCCAGCATCTATTTCATGGTCTTCTGCCTCTGCATCCCGCTGATGCAGATGAATTCGCTGTGCAGCGGCATGCTACGATGCGCCGGCGACACCCGCACACCCAGCACGATAAATATCCTGATGTGTGTACTCGACGTCCTGTTCAACTGGCTCCTGATCTTCCCCTCCCATACAATTCTTGGCCTGCACATACCCGGCGCTGGCCTGGGCGTACTTGGTGCTGTGCTCGGCACCGCCATTTCGTTTGCCTTCGGCGCTCTGATGATGATGTACTTCGTCTGCATCCGCTCGCGCGAACTCAATCTGCTGCAAGACTCCGGTCGCTTCCGGCCGACGTTGGACACACTACGCCGCAGTTTCAAGATTTCCCTGCCGATGGGGCTGGAACACATCATCATGTGTAGTGCCCAGATTATGAGCACCATTATCATTGCCCCCTTAGGTACGGTAGCGCTGGCGGCTAATTCGTTTGGCATCACCATCGAAGCGCTGTGCTACATGCCTGGATACGGAATATCAGATGCTTCAACGGCGCTGGTGGGGCAAAGCCTCGGCGCACACCGCCGCCATCTGGCTCGTAGCTTTGGCCGCATCACGCTGACGATGGGCATACTGATAATGACGCTCATGGGCGTGGTGATGTACTTCTACTCCCCTGCCCTGATGACGCTGATGACGCCCGACACAGCCGTACAGCTGCAGGCTGTGAAATGTCTGCGTATCGAAGCATTTGCAGAACCAATGTTTGCTGCCAACATTGTGGCATACGGAATTTTCGTAGGTGCAGGTGACACGCTGGTTCCGTGCAGCATCAACCTGGGTTGCATCTGGGCCGTACGCATCCCGTTGGCCGCACTCCTCGTGGGCACGATGGGCCTGCAGGGTGCCTGGGTGGCTATGGCTATCGACCTCTCGCTGCGCGGTGCAATATTCCTCTGGAGATTCCGTGGAAAGCACTGGATGCGAAAGATTGTCTGAGCACAAAGACACTCAAGGCGAGACTCTCATTTCCCTTTCATTTTGGTTTCTCTAAACAGGGCATCATTTGGGGAAAGCGTAAGCGGCTTGCCACTGGCGACCTTTACACGCTTGACCTTGACCTCCTCGGTCGGGGTGTAAGGCTGCAGATTGGGGGCGGAGGTGTCTCGTCCGAAACTGCCGAAGACGCTGGGGCCCTGGTAGGCACTATTGGTGATGTGCGCATCATCGACAAAGAGGTTCTTCACCACAACTCGACGGGGCAAATGACAGACGTAGCCGAAATCGTGGGTGCCCGAGTTAGAACCCGAGATGAGCGTCAGGCTCCTCTCGTCCCTAACTGGTTTGAATGTGCAATCACGTATGACGACATCCCCTTCCCAAGTGCTACCATAGTCGTCGCGAAGCCAGACAAAGGTGTTACGGTGCATCTCACAGCGCTTGATGAACATCGTGCCGAAGCCAACAGCCTGCACACCCATGTAGCCGAAAGTGCAGTTGGTGAGCGTCACGTTGGCCACTCCCATGTGGGCATCGAAGCGCGAGATAACCATGTCGTCCATACGCAGGTTCTTGCAGAAGTTTGAGGCAAAGAGTCCCCAATAGTCACGGTTGTCAATGTCGATAGTCTGCCTGCCATGCTCGATGAGTACGTTCACGCAGTAGGCGGCGCTCATGTCGTAAGAACCCATCTGGACAGGCTTGCCGGCACTCCCGATTGTCTTGTAGGTCTTGTGCGGAGTGAGCAGGCAGCCTGTCACGACCACATTGGCGCAGAAACTCAGGTTGAGGAAACCGCTATATGGCGCACCATGGCCCAGTTCGCCTTCCACCTTGTGGGTCAGGTGCTCGATGCGCACGTTGGATCGACTGATGATGAATCCGCGTCCGCGATAATTGTATTTGGACTCCGCTTGGTTGGCGATTGTTGTGAAATGGCCTCCGCGGATGGTGAGCGTCTTCTCGTCGATGGGATAAGCCCTCATGTGAGTGATCTCGTCGTAGTCCCATGTAATGGGCGAACATTTGTCTACTTTGCCATTCTTGTCCGCGATTAAGACTTCCTTCTGCGGCGTGCCGTCGTTCTGGTTAGGTCCGTAGCGAATATACATCTTTTTCTTGCTGTTCTCTACGAAGACGAGACTTCTGGCCGGCAGTCGTACTCCCAGCCGCTTCTGTCCGCGCGTCAACTTATCAACTCCCTTTACATCAATCGGCTGCAGCATCGACTCGACACGGAAGACGGGAGCCTTATAGTTATCCGTCTCCACATCATCGATGATGAAGCGGGCTTCTCCGAAATCCACGTCTGTCTTTATGATGACAGCCTTGTCTCCGCGCCCGATATAGTATGTCTTGCCATCCGTTGCACGGACAGGAAGTCCTTGCTCGTTTGCAGCTTTGTGAGCAGCGATGATGGCCGCCTGGTCGTCGTGACGCCCGTCTCCTACGGCACCGAACTCCTCGTAGGTGATGTACTTACCGACCGCAGCATCGGCATTCGACATGGCTGTCATGCAGCACAATGAAGTTACGAACAGTTTCCAATACGACGTCCTTATCATGTTTCTATTGTATACGTTAGTAGTTAAGAATCAGAAGGAAAAATGGACGAGTGAAGCGTGCCGCTCCCCCACCTTTGGAGAGGTTAGGGGGAGTTAGCAAGGCGTCAGGCGTGCAAAACGCAGCAGGAGTACCTTCACGCCGACGTTGTCGAAGCGCACGGTAGCCTTGGCGTCGAGCCCCTGTCCCTCAATCCGCTCGATGACGCCGCGACCGAAACGGTCATGTACCACCCGTGCGCCGACAGAGAGATTCCCCACCGACTGTACGTCCTGTGATGCGGTCGAGGATGCAGTAGGCCGTACCCGCACGAAACGAGGTCCGGGCGGGGTGTTCGGCAGAGACGCACTGTCACTACCGCAAGAAGACGCTCGTCCTTGCGCAAGAGAACGCTCGTCCTTGCGCAAGAGAACGCTCCTGGACGAGGGAGTGCGCGGAGTTGCCTGCGGCGCATTGCTTTCCCCACCGTTCAGCCGCAGATAGCGCGAATCTATTTCGTGCAGGAAACGACTGGGACGTCCGAACTCCATCTTGCCGTAGCGGATGCGGCTCTTGGCGTAGGTGAGTATCAGATGCTGGCGTGCCCGCGTCATTGCGACGTAGAACAGGCGGCGCTCCTCCTCGATCTGACGCGGGTTCTCCAACGACATCTCGCTGGGAAAGAGGTTTTCCTCAAGCCCGACTACGAAGACCACATCGAACTCCAGACCCTTGGCCGAGTGGATGGTCATCAGCGTCACTTTTTCGTTTCCCTCGCTATCGTCCTCGTCCTGATCGGAAAGCAGGCTCACTTCCTGCAGATAATGCGTGAGCAGGATGCCCAGCCCCTCCTCGGTATGTTGCTGCACAAAGGCGCTGATGCCGTCCATCAGTTCCTGTAGGTTCTCCTGCCGCGAGAGGTCTTCGGGTTCATGTCCCTGAAACACATCGTCGCGCACACCACTTTCGCGCACTATCCGCAAACCCAGGGTGTAGGCATCAAGCGTGTCGGCCTCGGCATGGAAACCGTCGATGAGCCGACGGAAAGCCTCGAGCTTCGCGCGCGTACCTTTATTTATATGCAGCGTCTCCGCCTCGGCCCCCATAGCATCCCAGACGGAAACACCCTGCGTCGAAGCAAGCGCAAGTATCTTATCGACAGTGGTTTGCCCGATGCCGCGTGCAGGATAATTGATTGCACGTTTGAAGGCCTCCTCATCATTCGGATTCACCACCAGCCGGAAATAGGCGATGACATCCTTCACTTCCTTGCGCTGATAGAACGACATGCCGCCATAAATGCGGTAGGGCAAGCCCTCGCGACGTAGCGTTTCCTCGAAGTTGCGGCTCTGGGCATTGGTGCGATAGAGCACAGCAATCTGGCTGTAGGGGATGTGCTGAGCACGCACAAAGCTCCGTATCTTGCGTGCCACGATATTCGTCTCGTCGACATCGCTGTAGGCGCGACACACTTCGACTGGATTGCCCACATTGTTCTGACTGAAAACATCTTTACGTATCTGGCGCTCGTTGTGGTGAATGACGCTGTTGGCCGCGCTAACAATGTTTTGTGTCGAACGATAGTTCTGTTCCAGCTTAAACAGTTTTGCTCCAGTGTACATCTGCTGGAAGTTCAGTATGTTGTCGATGTTTGCTCCACGAAAGCTGTAAATACTTTGGGCATCGTCGCCCACCACGCAGACGCGTTGGCGTTCTCGGGTGAGGAGCCAGACAATCTGATGCTGGGCGTAGTTCGTGTCCTGGTACTCATCGACGAGCACATAGTGGAAGCGTTCCTGATACTTCTGTCGCACCTCTTCGTGCTGGCTCAGGAGCTGCCAAGTGTAGAGCAACAGGTCGTCAAAGTCCATCGCATTGGCCTGCCGGCATCGCATCTGATATGTGCGATAGATTTCGCCCAGGCGTTCCATGCCCTGCGAACCATCGCGACGGAGTATGGTCGCATTGGATGCATAGGCATCGGGCATCACCAGCGAGTTCTTGGCACTACTGATGCGCGCACAGACCGTCGATGGCTTGTAGCTCTTGTCGTTCAGCTGCATCTCGCGGATGATGCTCTTCACGAGGCTCTTCGAGTCGGTGGCGTCGTAGATGGTGAAGTTCGATGAAAACCCCAGCAACTGGCTCTCGATGCGCAGGATGCGGCTGAAGATGCTGTGGAAAGTGCCCATCCAAAGCTGCGAGGCAAGGTCTGCCCCCACCTGTGTGCTGATACGCTGCTGCATTTCGCGTGCCGCCTTGTTCGTAAACGTAAGCGCCAGAATGTTCCAAGGATTGTAGCCCTGCTCGAGGAGGTAGGCAATCTTATAGGTGAGGACGCGCGTCTTGCCACTGCCTGCACCGGCAATGACCAACGAGGGGGAGTCGCAGGAAACGACTGCTGCCTGCTGCGCGGGATTCAGTTCGGAAAGGTTTACCATATTTGAGGCGGTAGCAAATTATTGACTTATTTCACGATATATCTTAACCCATTCCAGACAAAGGAGGTCAGCATCACGAAGACTATCCACGGCGCATAGCGCACCAGCCCTGCGACAAGGAACTCGACAAAGGAGTGCAGGTCGTTGACGCGCCTCATCTGCAGGGCATAGATGAGTGCCACGAACTGCAAGCCGATGCAGAGCGCAAAGGGCAGTCCATGAAGGAACGGACTGGGCCAGAGCGAACCGGTCAGGCTGATAAGAGGGCTATGGGGATGTAGCATTGCCAAAAGAAGCAACGCATCGATAATCGCAGCGAAGAAAAGGGACACGAGGAATGGCGTACGACGATACTCACTTCCGTCCATCCCCGAATACTCGACGCTGCCCAGCGCGACAAGGCAAGCCGTACATGCCATCGCGCCATAGCTGAACATCGACTCGGCTCCATGCAAAAAGAGCCAGCGCAACCCCTCGTCGGAGAACATGCTCCGCACAGGCAGGCCCAACAGGCTGAGAATCCACGAGGCGAAAGGCAGTATGGACGCAGCCACCACCGAGGCAGTGAGCAGAAAATCGGTTGTCTGGCGCCTAATCCTCATCTGCCACAAGGTGATTAACATCGAGGATATGTAGCTGACATGCCCGCGTCACAAGGCGTGTGGCATTGACTCCCGTACGTTCCGAAGCGGGGAAGAGACGGCTGATGAGGTCGGCTTGTCGCTTCTCGAGACTCTTTGCGCCGAAAGGCATCTTGCGTAGAGAGGCTATCATGTCCTTCGTGTAGCCGAGTGCAAGGTGGCGCAGGAAGCGTTCGTCGTATTCGTCAATCTCGTATTCAATCATCGCATCGGACTTGTCGCTCTCGGAATTAACCAGTTTCTTGAAGCGGCCGATAATCTTCTCCAGGATGGGTTCGTTGAAGACATAGTGGCGCCCGTGCATGACAAGCATCACATCATCGCGCTGCAGGAGGTTGCCCGTCTTGAGGATAATGCCGTCCGCACCTGCGTTCAGCACTTCGACCCAGAGGCGCTCGTTCAGGACCTCGCCGGTGAATATGAGTATCTTCACCGCCGTGTAGCGCGAACGAATCTGACGACAGATGTCCACACCGACCGTCGTGCTGCCTCCGAGCCCGAGGTCGAGAAGTACAAGGTCGGGTACATCCTGGCGCATCAGCTTCCAGAACTCGCCCTCGTTCTGAGCCGTTCCGATTATTTCAGCTTCGGGAATGTCGGCACGGAAAATCTGCTCCGTGCCCTTGAGTTCCAGCTTGACATCCTCTACAATAATAACTTTAAATGGTTCCATAATGGTTCGTATTGTCTGTTTATGCTCGTTTCAGGGTAAAGACTATGCTGTAGTCTGCATCGCCGCCTTCGGCATGGAGCCGCAACCCAGGCATGCCGCAGTGCGCGTCATGTTCCTTGATTATCTGTCGCGCTATGAGGCAGTGGACACTGGGAGAATCAGGACTGAACATGCGCTCTATCTCCTCATCACTCTTCGTTATGCCATGGAAAGTGATCCTGAACAGGACGTCGGTCGGCTGTGCCTGCGCCAGAATGCTGACACTCTCGACATTGGGCAGGCCATCGGCCACCAAAGCATGCAGCAATGTCTGGAGCAATTCCTTGTCAGCCACGACTCTCAGCGCCTCGTCAGCCACAAGACGAAGCGTGATGTCGCGCTTCTGCTGCCTGCGCACGGACTCGGTCAGTTCGCTGACAAATGTCTCCAAAGCCTCGCGAGCGGAGAGCGTCTGGCGACGGAAACTGTATTGCTCCACCTGCCGGTCGGCCTGATGATACAGCAACATGTACACTTCGCGGTAGTATTGGAGTAGGTCGAGAAGTTCATGCATCTGTCCCATCGGCGCTTCACTGTCATGCATATTGTCCACCAGCTGCTTGGCACGGGCCGGGTAATACATAGTCTCATGCTTGATGGTGCTCAGGCAGTTGTCCATTATCTGATTCATCACATAGAGCCGATCCTCCTCAAACGACACCTTGTGGCATTGCTCGTCGAGCGTGAGGAACTGCTGCACATCGTGCTGTATAGTCTGATACAGGGTTTCCACTTCGTCAATTACCAGATTGGCCGAACGGGTCATCGTGTGATTGCCTATTCCGCTCGACGCAATGCTTGAGCGACAAGCCTCTGTCGCAACGATGAAATCATCAGCCTCCACCGTCTGCTGTAAATGCGCAGGAGATGTATCGCCATATTGTGCCACATGATTCCTTGCGCTTTCAATGTAAGATGTTACAGCAGTGAACAGTTGGCTGTACAACCGATCGGAACGAAGTCCTTTTCGCAAATAGAGCAGGTAGAAGAGGACAAGTGCGATTAGCGAGACAATGATGAGCATCACATAGACCTGTATGCCGTTGCTCTGGAGTTCCTGCATTCGTTCGCAATAGGCTTCAATACTCTTGTCCTGCGTAAACAACTTATGCAGGCGCACGCATTCGTCGTTGTTGCGGCGATAGGTCGGCCAGTCGCCCATTGCCAGCGCTGCCACGGCAATCTCGTTGTGGATGAGTACGACGTAAGCGGTGTCGTATGGTGGTTGCAGATGGCGAACAAACTCGATTCCCATCTCAAGCGACTGAGCATGGCGACCTTCCACGTTGGCCGCGTAAATCGAGTCGTACATCGCCTCGAAGGGATTTGATTTGGCAAACGACTTGCTGGGTGCAACGGAAAGACACAGCAGGGCAAGGAGGACGGAAAGTGCCTTGGGCAGCCGGAACCAGAAACGGCTACCCTGCCCCAGCGTGCTCGACACACCGAACTGGCATACCGCGAAGCGTTGGGAAGTCTTCCGATACTTCTGGATGATTCCCTTACAGTTCATTATACCGAAACCGAAGCCCTTAGACGATGCGGACGCACCAATAGACGAAGCATCATACACCTTGCTGTCGTTCAGTACGCTGCAATCGTGCTCGCTGAGGCCCACACCTGTATCGCTGACGCTGATCTCGACATAGTCTTCCGCTCGTTCCACGCCGATGCTCACCATCCCATGCTCGGGCGTGAATTTACGTGCATTGTCGGCCAGCGTGTTAATCATGAAGAGGGTGAGCGCCTTGTCGGCCTTTACCTGCACATCGGTCACGGGGAGTTGAAGGGTGAGGTGTTTTTGTTCGAAAGTGGGACGGGACAGGGCTATCACGTCGATTATCTCCTGTAGGGAGAATGTAGTGACGTGAAGCGTCAACTGTCCCTGCGTCATCTTTATCCAGTCGGTCAGCGCATCGTTGATGTGCATAATCTCCTCGGCCAGCTCACCCACATATTGCAGACGCTCCTCATCCGGACGTCCGCTGTCAACCATCTTGCGCACCTCCGCCAGCATGCGGTCAAGATATGGGATGATGGAGTAGACGAGCGAAACCTTGGCACGCCGCTCCACGTTCCCAGCCTTGTAGCGCTCAATGTGCATCCGGCTCACCTGGAGCGTGTCCCGATAGTACTCTGTATCCTCAGCCAGCTGTTTGCGCACGTCGGCAACTTCACTCGTCAGCGTCTGGAAATGTGCCGAGGCACGGAAGTCTGTGAGTCGTTGCGCACTTTGCTGCGCACGGCGGTTCATGCGACGCACAAAAACGTAGGCCAGCAGGAGCGTCAGCACGATGAGACCGAAAAGAACGGCCGTTTTCACGCGTATTGATGCAACTTCATGCTTGAGTTCCCGCAGACGATTCTCTGATTCGTAGTTCTGCCGGTACTGGTCGAGCAAGTCGAGGTATATGTTTCGGTTCTGGTCGGAACGCATTTTGTCGCCAAGTGCGCTGTACGTCATGCTGAGTTTCTCCCTGATACCTGCTATCCAAGGGTTCACTGTCTGACGACTTCGCTTACGCTGATTCTCGACGAGTGACAAGGCATGCTGGAACGCCTCGAGTGCATCCAGATAGTCGGCATGCGCGAAGTAAAGTTCACCCATCGTGCGGTATGCGCAGGCTGTCTGGTAGAGGTCTTTATACTCCTCGAAAAGGGTGACTGCCCGCCGAGCCATTGCGAAGCACAGGCTATCACCATAGTCTTCGCATGCAAACTGTGTCGAGAGGAAACTGCACGACGCAGCTCGTTGCAAGGCGATGTCAGCGCTACGTGTGGAATCACTGAGGAGCACAGCCAACGACTGCAGGGCATTTGCCTCGAAATACCGGTAGCCTCTATTCGTCGCCAGAGTATAGGTGAGGAAGAGGTGGTCAAACTCGCGCATGACGACGTCCTCGGGCGCACCGAGAATCAGCCCGCCGCTTCCCAGCATGTAGTTATAGTTAATCCACTGTGCTGTGTCGTGCCGGTCGCGTACATAATCGTATGCCTCATTTATTTCGCGCACGGCAGCCGAGTCAAGTCCAAGATAGTAATAATAGGTACTGGAAACGATGTGCAATTCGGATTGCGCATAGGTTACCATCTGCGCATAGTGTTCTCCTGGTTCCTCGTGATTCTCGCCGATGCGTGCAAGTATCTTCTGCGCACGACTTCGGTGGTGGAAGAATGTCTCGCCATCGCCCACACGCTGGGCTATCTTCATGTAGAGCACATGGGCCGAAAGCTGATGGAACTGATTGCGCGACGAGCGTGTCACCTGGGCGAGACGTTCGAGTGCTGCATCAAAATCCATTCGCTGATAGTCCACATAGGCTCTGTTTATCTGTGCCTCGTACCATCCATAACGCCCTTTGGAAGTCAGTTCCTCGGCACGAGTGGCATAAAAGAGCGTGGAGTCGATATTTATATATCGGTCGTGATAGGAGCGCTCATTACATTTGTCGATTTCCATGCGCTGTTCTTCGCCATGCGGCGAACAGGCCACCAAGGCAAAGAATACGGCGATCAAAGAGGCAATGCGCTTCATGGTAAATACTGAAGTGGTCAGAAACGTGAGGCTAGATAGAGAGCATTGAAAGCCACATACAGAAGGATGAGAGCGAGAAAGAGTATCAGCAGGACAAAGTCGCTGCGACGATAGCCTGTGGAGGTGTACGTCGAGGAATAGTACGAGATACGTTTTGAAAACTTTCTTTCAAGGAAATGGAATACCAGATACATTAGCAGGCCGGCCAGAGTGCCAAAGAGCATGCCGACAAGAATATCTATCGGCGAGTGTACGCCCAAATAGATGCGGCTGTAGCTGCAAAGCACGGCATAGAAATAGAGCACACCGGAAATCGTCCACGACCGGAAGAGAAGGGAAAGAAAAATGGCCACACCGAAAGTGTTGGCCGCATGGCTCGAGAAGAATCCGTACAGTCCGCCGCGATAGCCATTCACGATGTCGACAAGCGGAGCAAGTTCGGGATCGTGCGTGGGGCGTAGTATCTTGAAATAGGGCTTACACAGTCCGCTGGCTGTCTGGTCCGTAATGGTGACGAGCAGGGCAAGCGTGAGAATAATAAACAGCGAATTGCGCCAGGTGTTGTTCTTTATTATGATATACAGCAGGACGAGCATGAGCGGCACCCAAGTGACAGTGTGAGTGACAGTCCACATCACGCCGTCCAGATAGAGCGAGTCGGAGCCATTGAGCAGGAGAAAGAGCGATTTGTTCCAAGAGAGAATGTCGTTCATGTCTGTATCGGGTTATTCGGGTCAGATTACTTCCATGTCGCGCCGTTCGAGCCATCCCACCTTGCCGTCGGCAATCTGCACCTCGCACCACTCCTTCATCGAGTTGTCGCGAATCTCCACCCGTGTGCCTTCGTGCAGGACGAAGAGTTCATTGCCGCTCTGCGATGGCGTGCTCCTCACGGTCACAGATGAAGCCACGATGATGGCACTGCTCCGCTCTTGTGCGAAACGACGCTGCTGATGGGCACATACATTTCCCAGCACCACCAGGAGCAAGAGCAAGACGGCCGCATAGAAACCCGTCTGCCGCAAGATGTATTTGCTGGAATAGAGGAAGACGGCAAAGGCCAGAAGGGTCAGCACAAAGAGTGAGATGCAGATTGCCGACCACTGTCCGAGGCTGAACATCTGCGTCAGACTTCGGAACAGGGACACAAAGAACATTTCGTGGCGGGGAGTGATGCGGTCGATGGTCTTGCTGCGTGCCAGTTCCAGGTTGAAACGGATGTCCTTGTCGCCCGGAGCCAACAGAGCGGCTCGCTCGAACCACAAAACAGCATGCGCCATATCGTCCATACGGTAGTAGCAGCAACCCAGATTGTAACACACATCGGCGCTCTGCACCTGATCGGCCACTTCGGCATAGAGCGCTGCTGCCTCAGAGTAGGCCTCCTTGCTGTAGAGGCTGTCGGCCTGGCTCTTCAACTCTGCCGGCTCGGCTGCATGACACGGCACAAGCAGTATTTGGAGAAACAATAATATAAATATCCTTTTCATATCCGTTATCTTCGATTGATGACTGCGTCCAACTTATTGATTACTTCGGAAGCCTCGGAGAATATCTTGTCCATCGTCTCGTTCGGGTCGCCTGGCGCATAACGTGCGAACTCACATTCCTCGAGCACTTGCATGAAGCTGTTCACGAGTTCGGCATCCACCGACTTGCTCAGCAGGATTTCCTGTACGTTGTCCTTGTTCAGCTCGGTAATGGGCAGGTTCAGCTTGTCGCCGGCATATCCAATCAGGGCATGCATCACCTCGTCGTAGAAGGCACCGCTATCGTGCGCCTTCATCAGCCGTGCCGCATTGCGCAGGCGCTTCGTGGCCGCCTTGCCGGCCTTCTTTCCGCGCATCTTCGCGATATTGGCATTCTCGCGGGCACGACGGTAGAAGACACCCAGCGCGAGAAGGAAGGCCAACGAAAGGCCGAGATATACAAGCCAATAGCGCCACGTCCCGAAGGCTATCATTCCCTCGCCGGTGCGAGACGAAAGAGGACGCTGGCGGATGTAGCGAATGTCATCGTTCAGCACCTTGAGGTCTTCTTGCTCGGGCACGACGGTCGCCGTGTGTCCCTTGCCCTTGGCTACTGCGATGTCGAAGGAGTCGGTGCGCACCGTGACATACTTCTCGCTCTCGGTATCGAAGTAGCTGTACTCGACGGGGGGTATGGTGTATTTTCCGCCATGACGTGGCACGACGACATAGTCGAACACCTTGTTGCCACGGGCACCGGCAGACGTATTGGTGGTCTTGTCTGTCTCCTTGGGGTCATAGACTTCGAAGTCGTTGGGGAAGCTCACGCGCGGGGCCTTCATCAGCTTCATGTTGCCCTGCCCGCTGACGATGAGTCGCAACGTGGCTGCATCGTTGGCATTGAGCTGTTCGGGAGTCAGACTGCCGCTGATAGAGAACTTGCCCACGGCACCGGAGAAACTGGCCGGCTTGGGCGTTGGCAGGGGCTTTACATCAATTTCGATGCCAGGAGCCACGATGGTCTTCTGGATAATCTGGGAAAGACTGCCCCCACCGAAGAAGATGTCGAAGGGGTCCATCGAGGTATTCACCTGCTCCACCTGCACATCGAAGGAGACGGGCGGCACTTTCAGCTTGCCGGTCTTCTGCGGGAAGAGCAGATACTGGCGCCATACGGCCGTTCCATAGTTGCGTCCGTCCACACGCTCGTACTTCAGCGACATCTGCGCCTTCGAATCGATTTCCTGCACGTGGAATCCGTCCAGCTGAGGTATCTCGCCGGAGATTTGCTGCGGGCTGACGAGCGTATAGAGCTTGTATGTGAGCAGGATGGCTTCCTGTTCATAGACATGGCGCTTGTTGGCCGTCACCGTCATGTAGAGTTGCTTTGCCGAGATGTTGCCGCCAGATACCTCGCCGCGATCGGATGGCCTTTGCCGGCCGTTGCCGGAGGGTTGCTGGCCCTGCGGATCGTCGGGTTGCGTGTCTCCGGATGCGGGGAGCACTTCGATGCTGGTTGCGCTGCTGCGATACGTCTCACCGCCCACCTTGACCGAAGCCACGGGCAGTTGGAAGGTGCCTTCCTCAGTGGAGACCAAAGTGTAGGTATAGGTCAGCGAGGAAGCGCGGGTGGTCTTTCCGTTGATGATGGAGATATTACTCGAACTGCTGGTACTGGGGCCATAGAGTACGCGAAAGCCTTCGAACTCGCCCACGTTGAAATCCTTCGCGTCAGACGTGTTCACTACGTAGCTGACGCGAATGCGTTGGCCGAACTCGGTTTGGCGTGGTGCCTGCACCTGCACCGTCACCTGGGCATGCAATGCATGTGCCACAAGGAGGATGATGAGGGAGAATACTGCCTTACGTTTCATACTATTATCGTGTTATTTACCACTGCTTCTGCAGGCGCCTTTGCTGAGGTTTTGCAAGTGCCTTCTGCAGTTTATCCTGTGTGTCTTTTTCGTCCTGCATGGCCGCATTGAGCAGTTGCTCGGCATTCTCGCGGCTCATTTGGTTGGGGTCGGGCTGAGGTTGCTGCTCCTGCGCCTGTTCGTTCTGCTGGTTTTGCTTCTGCTGTTCCTGTTGCTGCTGGTCCTTCTCGTTCTTCTCGTCCTGGCTGTTCTCGTCCTTGTTCTGATTGTCCTGCCCGCCCTGCGGAGGCATCTTCTTCAGCTGGTAGAGGCTGAGCGCATAGTTGTATCGTGTCTCGTCGTTGGTCGGGTCATTGCGCAGCGATTCGCGATAGAAGGCTACGGCCTTATCGAATTGCTTGGCATGCTGCATCACGACTCCCATGTTGTGGAACATCTTGGCCTTGCGCGCCTTGTCGCGCTCGAAGCGTACGGCGGTGTCGTATTCCTTCATCGCCTCCTCTGCTTTGCTTTGGAACAGGAGTGAGTTGCCCAGGTTGTAATGGGCGATGGCGTTCGTATTGTCGTATTCGATGGCCTTTTGGTATTCGACCTGTGCCTTGGGTGCATTCTCCTGAATGCGTTCCGGTACGGTGTCGCGCATCAAGCGATTGCCGCGGCGAATGTAGTCACGGTCGTTCTGCGCATTGGCGGTCGAGCATGTAGCGGCCAACAGGAGCAGGCAAGCAATCCTTCCTGCTTGCGCAAGCGTTGGCCTCTGCTTGTGCAAGCGCACGTCCCTTCTTGCGCAAGCGCCACGGGAGACAAGCGTCGCCAAGCCCTTCAGACTGCAAATCAGCCTGACTGGGCGAATGTCATAGAAACGTATCTTTTCCATAATTCATATCAGACCTTGAGTCCGCCTTTGCGGATGAATTTCGACAAGTGGAGCCTATGATTCTGGCGCTCGAGAATCAGCGCGTCGACCAGCAGGAAGAGTAGGGCCAGGATGAGGAATCCCTGGAACTGTTCGTCGAACTCGCTATACACCTGACTTTCAATCGTCGACTTGGCCAGCCGGTCCACTTGCTCGGAGAGTTTCTTCTGAGCCGAGCTGCTGTTGTCGACGTAGATGTACGAGCCGTTTCCTGCACGAGCTATCTCGCGGCACATATCCTCGTTGAGCCGCGACATCACGATGTTTCCCTCCTGGTCGATGATGTACTGGTTGGTGCCTTCGATGGGGATGGGTGCACCAGCCGGGTCGCCAATGCCGAGCACGTAGATTCTCACGCCTTGCTTGGCGGCCTGCTTTGCTGCCTCGACACCTTTCTCCTCGTTGTCCTCGCCATCCGTAATGATGAAGATGGCGCGGCTGACACCTTCGTTCGGAGTGAAGCTCTTCAGTCCCAACTGGATGGCCTCGGCAATATCCGTACCCTGCACACTCACCATCGAGGGATTGATAGTCTCGAGGAACATCTTGGCGCTGACGTAGTCGCTGGTGATGGGCAGCTGTGTGAAAGCCTGCCCGGCAAAGACGATGAGTCCGACCTTGTCGTCGCGCATGTCGTCCACCATGTTGCTCACCATCATCTTGGCCTTCTGCAGACGGCTAGGCTTGACGTCCTGGGCCAGCATCGAGTTGCTGACGTCGAGGGCGATGATGGCTTCGATGCCCTGACGCTCACGCGTCTCAATCTTCGTTCCGAACTGCGGACGTGCCAGTGCGGCGATAAGGCATAGCAGAGCAGCCTGGACAAGCCAGAACTTCACCTCGGGACGCACGCGAGAGACATCGACATAGAGTTGTTTCAGCAGTTCGGGGTCGCCGTATCGGCGCAGGGCTGCCCGGCAGCGATAGAGGGCGTAGTAGTGCAGCACCACCAACAGGAGCAGCACGAAGATGAGATATAGATAGTGTGGGTTTTCGAATCGGAACATGTCGCGTTGAAGCTAAATCATTGTTATGGTATCTGGCGCAGGAGCGTATGTCTCAGAAGTACCTCGAGCAGCAATGCAAGTACGGCAACGAGGGCAAAGGGAACAAAGGCTTCATAGCGCTTCGAGTATTGTTTCACGTTCATCTTGGTCTTCTCCAGCTGGTCGATCTGGGCATAGACCTCGTGGAGTTTCTCGGTATTCGTGGCGCGATAGAACTCGCCGTCGGTCTTCGACGCAATAGTGGCCAGCGTCTTCGTGTCAATCTCGACGGGCACGTTGAGATACTGGACGTGTCCGCCCACCTGCATCGGGTAGCGCGCCGTGCCGTTGGTGCCCACGCCGATGGTATAGACACGGATGCCGAAGCTCTTGGCGATGTCGGCCGCCGTGTTCGGACTTATCTGGCCACAGTTGTTGGTGCCATCCGTGAGCAGGATGACCACCTTGCTCTTCGCCTTGCTGTCCTTCAGTCGGGTAACGGCATTGGCAATGCCCATTCCCAAGGCCGTGCCGTCCTCGATAAGTCCGCGCTGTGCCATGTCCACTCGCATGCCGTTAAGCAGGTTCAGCAGCACGGCATGGTCGGTAGTCATCGGGCACTGAGTGAAAGCCTCGCCGGCAAAAAGCGTCAGGCCGATGTTGTCGCTGGGGCGGCCGTTGATAAACTCGATGGCCACCTGCTTGGCCGCTTCGATACGGTTGGGGGCAAGGTCTTCGGCCAGCATACTGGTACTCACGTCCATCGCCAGCATGATGTCGATGCCCTCGACGTCGCGACTGGTCCATCGATTGGTGGTCTGCGGACGTGCCAGGGCCAGAATGGCTGCGACGATGCACGTCAATCGGCAGAGGAACGGCAGATGGAGCAGATAAATGCGCAGGCTGCGCGGTGCACGGAGATACGACTCGGTAGAGCTCACCTGCAGCGAGGGTGTCGAGGAGCGCTGGCGGAAGCAATACCATACGATATACGGTATCAGCAACAGCAGCAGGAAGAGATATTCATAATTTGCAAATGTCATAGCGTGTCTTGCTTTCGGGCGTCAGGAGCAGGGTCAGCGTATCAGGTCGATGAATCGCCAGATGACCCATGCGAGGGCGGCGGTGACGATGCATATCATGATGGCTGACACCCAACGCATGGTCTTCACTTGGCTGAGTCGTTTCTCGTCGGTCACGCGAATGATTTCCGGCTCTTGCTTGGCATTGGGGTCGGGCTCCTGTTTCGTCTGGTTGATATATTCCACGGCAGCCACCAGATTGGCGTCGTTCTCGTTTATCATCGTACTATACTTGGCAAACTTCACAAGGTCGGCCGTGCGGAATATCTCGCGCAGCTCGCCGAGTGCCTGTTCGTCGTTCTCGCTCATCAGTCGTTCGATAATCTCGGCCGAGGTCATCTCGAGCGTGCTGAAACCATAGCGGTTCTGGATGTACACTCGCAGGGTGTCGGTGAGCAGGGTGTAGTACTCCTTGCTGTCCGCCTCGGTCCACTTGCGCTCGGCCTTTATGCGCTCTATCTCGCTCATGGCCACCTGATGAGGCGGCAGCACCTTCTTTCGGCGGACGAACCGCACGATGGGCTTGCCTTTGCGGGCACGGTCGAGCAGGAAGAGACTGGCTGCCAGCAGCAGGAGGGCAGCAAGCAGGACGTAGCACATCAGGCGGAAGTCATCCCACACGAAGGGCGGCTTTATTACACCATTCGGCGGGAAGAAGGCATCGAGGTGCAATGTATCCACGTCGATGGTATAGACATTCAGCGCCAGGCTTTTCGACTCGTAGGTCTGCCCATCGACCTTCACCTGGAAGGGCGGCAGATAGTAGAAGGCCGAATCCCATGCGGTGACGGTCAGGCGCTGCACGATATCAAGCGTCTTGCCGCCGTTGAGTTTCGTGGTGTCGGGCTTTGATATCTCCACCACCTCGACGTTGGGCACCAACTGGTCGCCGGCCTTCAGCGGTGGCAGTTCCAATTTCTGTCCGGCTCCCATCGAGACGTCGAGTGTGATGGCTGTCTGCTGTCCGATGAAGAGGTTCAGCGAATCGATCTTCGCGTCGAACGTCACCTGTGCCGACACAATGTGTGACACAAGTGCGAGCACGGGCAGAAGCACGTATTTTGTCATCGTCGTTTTCATTGTTCCCTTAGTTACGTTTTGCAAAGAGGCTCATGAGCGCAGCCACGTAGTCCTGGTCGGTACGGATGCTGACGGCATCGACGTTGCTTCGGGTGAATGTGTCGCGCAAGCGTTCGTTGCACTGTTTCCACCATTCGGCATGAGCACGTCTCACGGCACGGCTGCTCGTATCGACAATGATGTCGCGCCCCGTCTCGGCATCCCTCATCTTGAGCAGTCCCACGTCGGGCAGCTCGGCCACGCGGCGGTCATAGACCTGTATGGCCACCACGTCGTGTTTCCGGTTGGCAATCGTGAGCGGTTGCGAGAAGTCGTTACTGTCGATGAAGTCGCTCATCAGGAAGGCAGTGCAGCGCCGCTTCAGCGCCTGCGTCAGGTATTCCACGGCCACGCGGATGTTCGTCTTGCGGCTCTCTGGCTCGAAGTCGAGCAGTTCGCGGATGATGTACAGGATGTGCTTCCTTCCCTTCTTGGGCGGGATGAACTTCTCTATCTTGTCCGAGAAGAAGATGACGCCGATCTTGTCGTTGTTCTGGATGGCCGAGAAGGCCAGCGTGGCAGCGATTTCCACCAGCATGTCGTGCTTCATCTGCCGCACGGTGCCGAAGTGGAGGCTGCCGCTCACATCGACCAACAGCATCACGGTCAGCTCGCGTTCTTCCTCGAAGACCTTGATGTACGGTTTGTTGAAGCGTGCCGTGACATTCCATTCGATGTCGCGCACGTCGTCGCCATACTGATACTCACGCACCTCCGAGAACGTCATGCCACGTCCCTTGAAGGCCGAGTGGTATTCGCCGGCAAAGATGTTGCTGCTCAGTCCGCGCGACTTTATCTCTATCTGCCGGACCTTTTTGAGTATTTCTGATGTTTCCACGAGTTTCCTCTTACATCCTACTTCCTATCACTTCACTCTCTCGTTGCGCCATCAGGGCACCTCCACCTTGTTGATAATGCGGCTCACGATTTCCTCGCTCGTCACATTGTTGGCCTCGGCCTCGTAGGTCAGTCCGATACGGTGGCGCAATACGTCGTGAGCCACGGCGCGCACATCCTCGGGGATGACGTAGCCGCGATGCTTGATGAAGGCATAGGCGCGGGATGCCAGGGCCAGGTTGATGCTGGCGCGCGGCGAGCCACCGAACTCGATGAAGTCCTGTATCTCCTTCAGTCCGTACTTCTCAGGATAGCGCGAGCAGAAGACGATATCGGCGATGTACTGGGCAATCTTCTCGTCGAGATAGACCTGCCGCACCACCTCGCGGGCACGTTCGATGTCGCCTGTGGAGAGCACTGGGCGCACCGCTGTGGCCTGTCCGTCGATGTGCTGGCGGATGATGAGCTTCTCCTCGTCGAGCTTCGGATAGTCGATGACCACCTTCAGCATGAAGCGGTCCACCTGTGCCTCGGGCAGTGGGTATGTGCCTTCTTGCTCGATGGGGTTCTGCGTAGCCATCACGAGGAAGGGCTCGGGCAGGCGGTACGTCGTCTTGCCGATAGTCACCTGTCGCTCCTGCATGGCCTCGAGCAATGCGCTCTGCACCTTGGCCGGAGCGCGGTTGATTTCGTCGGCCAGCACGAAGTTGGCGAACACGGGGCCTTGTTCCACGACGAAGCGCTCGTCCTTCTGGCTGTAGATCATCGTGCCCACCACGTCGGCGGGAAGCAGGTCGGGGGTGAACTGGATGCGGCTGAACTTTGCTTCGACAAGTTGTGCCAGCGTCTTGATGGCCATTGTCTTGGCCAGTCCCGGCACACCCTCGAGCAGGATGTGTCCGTCGCTGAGCAGTCCGATGAGTAGCGACTCGATCAGATGCTTCTGTCCAACGATTACCTGATTCATGCCTGCCACCAGATTGGTGACAAATCCGCTTTCGCGCTCAATGCGCTCATTTAGTGCGCGAATGTCAATAGATTCTGCCATAGCTGTATTACTGTTTTATTTCTTTTTTCTGTCGTTTCCTATTGTCCCCGCCGAGGCTTCCTCGCTCAAAGGACGTGCAAATTTACGGCTTTTGTGCCACAAAGCATGCAGCCGACATGTGAAAAAGAGTTATCGCTATGTTAAATAATATAAAAAAGTACGCGCGCGAGGGGAACAGGGCGGGCACTAAGACTGAAGACACTCGGAAAGAAGACATACTGAGCGTCGTATTTCGGCCAAAGACAGAGGGGAGAGGAATCAGTCAGCTCACCACCTCGTCCATCACCATGTCGTGAGGCTCGCAGGGCACTTCGCTAACCAGCTGCCACGGGAAGCAGACGCCAATGCGGTAGGCTGGCATATGGCAGAGCAGGCGGTCGTAGTAGCCGCCGCCTCGTCCGAGACGGTGTCCCTGAGGGTCGAAGGCCATGCCGGGCACGATGACAAGGTCGATAGCTTCGAGATTGTCAAAAAGAGAACCTTGCGCCTCCTGTATGCCAAAGGCGCCGCCGCATGTCGAGCCATCAAACCGTCGGAGCAGGAGCGAGCCGTCGGCCTGCACGGAGGGCAGCAGGAGCGTCTTGCCTTGGCGCAGTCCCTCGTCCAGGAGCAGGCGGGTGTCCACCTCGTCGGGCAGGGCATGATAGAGCAGCACCACCCCGGCCTCAGCCCATCGCGACGAAGCAAGTACGGTGCGGCAGAGGCGGAGCGACTGTGCCTCGCGCTCGGCTGTTGTCATGGCAGCCTTCATCTGTCGAATCTGCCTGCGCAGGGATTTCTTGTCTTCCATTAGCCCTCCACAAGGGAACTCCCCTTAAAACTTCTTCTGAAACTGGCGGTCCATCTCGCGGCGGTCGTCCTTGGCCTTGAGCGACTGGCGCTTGTCGTATTCCTTCTTGCCGCGCACGATGTAGATGTCCAGCTTTGCCAGCCCGTTCTCGTCGATGAAGAGTAGCGTGGGCACGAGGCTGAAGCCCGGGTTCTTGATCGTCTGGGCAATCTTGCGTATCTCCTTACGGTTGAGCAGCAACTTACGGTCGCGGCGCTCGACGTGGTTGTTGTAGGAGCCCTGCTCGTAGTGGGCCACATACATGTTCTTCACCCACACCTCGCCGCCGTTGACGATGCAGTACGTCTCGACGAGGCTGGCCTTTCCGGCGCGTATGCTCTTGATTTCGGTGCCAGTGAGCACGATGCCTGCCGTGAACTTGTCGAAGAGCAGAAAGTCGAACTCGGCACGCTTGTTCTTGATGTTCACGCCGCGCTTCTGCGGCGTCGGTGTCGACTTGCGTCCCATCAGCAGCCCTCCTCCCCTTCGGCAACCACCCGCGCAAAGTTTTCCAAGTGGTTTTCAATGTATTGTGCCACGAGTGCGGTGACGTCCTCCTCCATCTCCACGAACGCGTCGTCGAGGTCGTCGAACTTAGGGAACTGCTCGAAGAGTGCCATGAACTCCTCGTCGCTGCATTCGCGGCAGATCTCTTCCCCGTGCTTTGCAAACAGATGGCGTCCCTCGTACACCAGTTTCTTGAAATCCCTGGCGCCCCACTCCCCCATTGCCTTAGCGAAGGGGTTCAGGAAGATGAACGGCCCGTAGCCGTTGTGTATGAGCTGGATGAAGCCTCCGTCCATCACCTCGTCGCGGAAGACGACGTAGGCCAGCAGCGTGACCTGGTCGGCATTGAGCTGCGGCATGTTCTCGGGTGTGAGCTGCCCGCCAATGGCATCCATGATGCGGTCGTGGAAGAGCATGACATACTCGTCCATCCCCTGCGCCTTGGCCTGCGCAATGTCGCTTTTCGGTATTCTTATTTCCATCGTAATCCTGTATTTTCGCTGCAAAGATACGAAAATTTGCCGCCTCAGAGTGAAAAACATTGGGAAAACGTTTGTCATGTACCTAAATTTAGCTACTTTTGTGCGGATTTTACCCATCGCACAACACACATATATTAAAATAATAAAAATACTGAAGTATTATGGTGTATTCAAAAGAAGTTCAAAACATGTGTTGCGTGGCTAAAGGCCCCAATCACGGACCTGCACCCATCCCCGAGGAGGGAAAGTGGATTCAGGCAAAGGAAATCAAGGACATCAGCGGACTGACCCACGGCATCGGTTGGTGTGCTCCCCAGCAGGGTGCATGCAAGCTGACGCTGAACGTCAAGGACGGCATCATCGAGGAGGCTCTGGTGGAGACCATCGGCTGCTCGGGCATGACCCACTCTGCCGCAATGGCCAGCGAGATTCTGCCGGGCAAGACGCTGCTCGAGGCTCTGAACACAGACCTCGTGTGCGACGCCATCAACACCGCCATGCGCGAGCTGTTCCTGCAGATTGTCTACGGACGCACCCAGAGCGCCTTCTCCGAGGGCGGACTGATGGTGGGCGCCGGACTGGAGGACCTGGGCAAGGGACTCATCAGCCAGACAGGTACCCTCTACGGCACCAAGGTGAAGGGCACGCGCTACCTGCAGCTCACCGAGGGCTACATCACGAAGATGTTCCTCGACGAGGACGACCAAGTGTGCGGCTACGAGTTCGTGCACATGGGCAAGTTCATGGATGCCATCAATAAGGGCATGCCCGCCGACGAGGCACTCAAGAGTGTGACAGGCACCTACGGACGCACGAAGGCCGAGGACGGTGCAGTGAAGAGTATTGACCCACGTAAAGAATAAGGAGGAACGGCCATGATTAGAGAAGTAAAATTCGAGAGCCAAGACCGCCGTATCAAGCAGATTCTTGCTTGTCTCAACAAACACGGCATCGCTTCCATCGAGGAGGCAAACCAGATTTGCGAGGCTGCAGGCCTCGACCCCTACAAGACCTGCGAGGAGACGCAGATGATCTGCTTCGAGAACGCCAAGTGGGCATACGTCGTGGGCACGGCCATCGCGCTGAAGGAGAAGGCAAAGGACGCCGTCGAGGCTGCCAACTACATCGGCGAGGGCCTGCAGTCGATCTGCATCCCCGGCTCCGTAGCCGACGACCGCAAGGTGGGCATCGGACATGGTGAACTGGCTGCACGCCTGCTCACCCCCGAGACCAAGTGCTTCGCCTTCCTGGCCGGACACGAGAGCTTCGCTGCCGCCGAGGGAGCCATCAAGATTGCACAGATGGCCAACAAGTCGCGGCCAGCCGACAAGCCCCTGCGCTGCATCCTCAACGGGCTGGGCAAGGACGCTGCCATGATCATCAGTCGCATCAACGGCTTCACCTACGTGCAGACGCAGTTCGACTACTTCACCGGCGAACTGAAGGAAGTGAAGCGCATCCCCTACTCGAAGGGACCGCGCGCAGCCGTCAACTGCTACGGCGCCGACGACGTACGCGAGGGTGTGGCCATCCTCTGGAAGGAGGACGTCGATGTCTCCATCACCGGCAACAGCACTAACCCCACACGCTTCCAGCACCCCGTGGCAGGCACATACAAGAAGGAGCGCATCCGTGCCGGAAAGCCCTACTTCTCGGTAGCCAGCGGCGGCGGTACGGGACGCACACTCCATCCCGACAACATGGCAGCCGGACCTGCCAGCTACGGCATGACCGACACACTGGGCCGCATGCATAGCGATGCACAGTTTGCAGGCTCCAGCTCGGTGCCCGCACACGTCGAGATGATGGGCTTCCTGGGCATCGGCAACAACCCCATGGTGGGCTGCTCCGTGGCTTGCGCAGTAAACGTCGACCTGGCACTCAACCACAAATAGAGGTTCCTCGGCCAGCGCACGACGCGACATACTGAGAGAAACTGAGAGAGACTCCCCCACCCCCTTCGGCCCCGACGGACAGACGGGGCGGGAGTCTCCATTTTCCAAGAACAAACACGCACTACAATGAAACATCTAAAGCAAATTTTCGTGACACTCATCGGACTCTGCGCCCTGACGGCATTCAACGCCTGCGGCGGCGGAGACGAAGAGGGAGGCGGAGGAGGCGTCGGACAGCAGCAGTACTTCATCAAGTCGGTCATCGCCGAGGCCACACAGCTGTCGCAGAGGGAGCTCGACTACCTGACCGAGGTGTGCGCCAACGCCGGCACCAAGCTCAATGCGAAGAGCACCGAGGCTGCCGCCATCGCCTTCTACAACACCCAGCTGCCCGAGTTCATCTCGTTCGTACAGAAGCATCTGGGCGAGATCTTCGTACAGTCCGGACACAAGGCCAGCGTGAACATCCAGCTGGTGGACCAGATTGGGAAGGTGGTCAAGAGCACGCTCGTGGAGACCGACGTGAACAACCTCAACTACACGAAGCAGATCTACTCCATCGCCCTCGTCATCACCAGCAACGGCAACATGACCGACGAGCAGAAGGCCGACCTCGACGCACTCTGCAAGGAGAGCGGCTACAGCTTCTCGAAGGCATTGGAGGAGGCTGACGCCATCGGCGAGTACAACAAGACGATTCCCACCTTCCGGAGCTTGCTACAAACCAAGTTCAACATCCTGAAGAAGGCCGGAGTGGAGGGCGTCATCGTCGAGATCCAACTGGTCAACGCAAAGGGCGAGGTGGTCAAGAGCACTCCCGTGAGCATGTAGCCCACCCGCATCCGCAACGATATCAGAAAGGCGCAGCGTCACTCCCCCCGACGCTACGCCTTTTTTCTTTTCCCCCTCCCCCCTGGGGCACGGAGAGCTGCCCGCCGTGTCGCAGCGCTGCAGGGGGGGATAGCGAGGAGTTTTGCGCCGTTTGTTTTGACGGTCCGCAAATAAGTTGTATATTTGCAGAAAATTGCAGGCGCAAGAAACGACGAAACAGAACGGATTATGGATTACACAGAAGTAACACCGTCGCTCATTTACCGATGGAGGAAAGAGCTCGACGAATTCCGGCTCGAAGATCCCGGCAGTATAGACAGCAGAATCTTCGAGTCGATACAGATGTCCACGATTGTCAATCACGAGGATTCGGTCCGTCTCATCCTGGACATCTACAACACGGCCTATTACCTGCTGACGCTCATCGAGCTGGAACGCCACCCCGTCCTCTATGTCGGCAGGTATCTGAAGATAGCCAACGAGGTGGGCATCTCCACCTCCGGCGAGCTGCACAATCTCCATCGCTATCTCGAGGCGCTTACGATAGCCATCGTGTACAACTACCTCTATGTCAAGTGCGTGCAGAGCGGCAAGGAGGAAAGCACACTCATGAAGAAGCTGTGGAGATACCATGTCGATAACTTCTACGACACTGAGTGGGACGGCAAGGCGCGTTTCCTCTTCTTCAACAACGTCATTCCCAAATTCGAGGTACCGTCCCTCGTCGTGCAGCCCGGGCAGTTTGCGCCCCGCCCCATCCTTGATGCCATCCGGGCGAGCAGTCTCGAAGTGGTGGAGGGCAATCTTCCGTACATCGGCGAGCGCATCCGGCTGATTCCTGCCGGGGAGCGGAAGAAAGTAATCGGCGCGGCGAAGCGGAGCATTAAGCAATGGGCCCCGAGCGGCGAGTACAGCCCATACTCGACACAGGTGCAAAATATATGCTACGAGCTGGACAGCTTAGCGTTGGCGAACCTTCCCGGCTCGGAGCCTGTGACGGCCACGGAGAATAGCGCGACGACGGCGCCTGTGACGGCACGGGAGGCTTCCGATGAAGGTTCCCACTACCAGGAGGTAATCAAGGAATTACGCGCACGCATCGAGGCGCAGCAGGCACGCATCGAGGAACTGGAGAACAACCGGCCCGAGCCACTGCCGGCAGAAGAGATTGAGGAAGACCTCGCGGACGACGACGCGACGTGGCACGACAAGGTGCGGCTCGAGCTGCTGCTGCGCCTGATGGAGAAGGACGGTGCCGACATGAACAAATTCGGGAACAAGGCCAAGGCGTCCAAGCTGATACAGGCCATCACGCAACTCCCGCTGTCCACCTGCAAGAACTACTGCACCAATCGCAACCTGAACGTCACGACGCACAAGGAGGAGGTGCTGGCTCTGAACTCCCTCATCCAGGCGTTGGGCATGTCCACACTCCTATAGCCTAAGTGCAAACCTTGGTACAACCCTGGTACAAACCCTAGTACAGGAAAATACTAGCCCCATTCCAACTTAGTATTTTGATATTTAACATAATAGTATAGAAAGTATTGCCGTAAATTTGGGCGTATAGGTCATTTTGCAGGATAGTTTAGTGGTACTTTGTTTCAATGGGTCAAATTGCAGGATAAGAAAATTCTGTTTTTGTTTGTCCGTATCTTCAGGATTGAGTATCTTTGCACCGCAGTCTGAAGCATAGTGGAG
>JAILBW010000231.1 GCA_024680695.1 Bacteroidaceae bacterium | reverse complement strand
CTGGTCCTTGACGCTGGTGATCTTGTTCTCCTTCACGACGGTGAAGACGGGTTTGTTGGACTTTTTCTCTTCGCCCTTCTTGGGCTTTGCTGCTCCGGCAGGCATCATGCAGAGTGCGGCCAGAACGAGAAGCATGAGTTTCTTCATAAGATAATGTTATTAATTGGTTTTCAGTTAATTATTTGTTTCAATCACATCGGTACGGTATTCGCTTCTCTCCGAGGAATCGGCAGCCGTCGGGGGTGATGAGGATGTCGTCCTCGATGCGTATGCCGCCGAAGTCCTTGTAGGTCTCCAGAAGGTCGAAGTTCAGGAAGTCGGCACAGTGTCGGCTGGCGCGCCACTCGTCGATGAGGGCGGGGATGAAGTAGATGCCAGGCTCGTCGGTCACCACGAAACCCTCGCGTAGGCGGCGCCCCATGCGCAGGCAGTTGGTGCCGAACTGGTCGAGCCGCGGCCGTGTCTCGTCGTCGAAGCCTACGTAGATCTGTCCCAGCCCCTCCATGTCGTGGACGTCCATGCCCATCATGTGGCCGAGGCCGTGGGGCAGGAACATGGCATGGGCACCGGCAGCGACTGCCTCGTCGACGTCGCCACGCATCAGGCCCAGCGTCTTGAGCTGCTCGGCCATCAGGCGGCAGACGGCGAAGTGCACGTCCATGTACTTCACGCCGGGACGGGCCACCTCGAGCACATAGTCGTGACAGGCCTCGACGATGCTGTATATCTCGCGCTGGCGGGTGGTGAACTGGCCGCTGACGGGCATCGTGCGGGTGTGGTCGGAGCAGTATCCGTCGAGCTCGCAACCGGCATCGCACAGCGCCAGTCGTCCGGCCTCGAGGGGTTGGTCGCTGGGGCAGCCGTGCATGATTTCGCCGTGCTGCGTGAAGATGGTGGCAAAGCTGGTGCCGTTGGCCAGGGAGCGGGCAACGCCGTCGACCTGTCCGCCGACGTAGCGCTCGGTGACTCCGGGTCGGATGAGCCGCTGCGCCGTGGTGTGCATCTCGTAGCCGACGTCGCAGGCACGCTCGATGAGGGCTATCTCCTGCGCGTCCTTCGTGGAACGCATCTCCACGACGGCGTGGATGAGGGCCATCGAGGCTGCCTCGCGCTGCCGGGAGGGATGGATGCCCAGAAGGTCCATGAGCTGAATCTTCGTGTCGAAGCGGTATGGGGGCAGGAAGTGTACGGTGCGGCCTTTCAGTATTCCGGCCAGAGCGCTCATGGGTGCCGACTTCGTCACTCCCACCTGCGCAGCGAGGTCGGCCACCGAGGGTGTGTAGCCCATCCATACGATGTCCTCCACGTCGATGTCGTCGCCGATGAGCCATTCCTGGTCGTTGTCGATGTCAATCACTCCCACCAGTGCGTCGCGCTGCTGCCCGAAGTAGTAGAGGAACGACGAGTCCTGCCGCATGGGGGCATAGGCGTTGGCGGGGTAGTTGTAGGGTGCTTCGTTGTTACCGAAAAGCACTATCACGCCCGAGCCCACCAACTGGCGCAGCCGCGCGCGCCGCTGCTGGTATGTAGCTCGGTCGAATGGTAGTTTCTGCGTGTGTTCCATGTCGTTATGTTATTTTGCTGAATCCAAAGTATCTGTAAATGTCGGGCATAATGTGATTGTCTGCGGGCTTGTTCCACTTAATTCGTCGTCTCCCTTGCGAGAACACTCTGCAAAGGTAGTGAATAATTTGCAAACGAAAAGCGTTTTGCGAATAAAATAAAGGCAGGAATCGGAATTATTATTTGGTTATTCGGCCAAAGCATCGTATCTTTGCACCAAGAAATGTGCATGAGCGGCTGCACAGAGTAAAGCTATAAGCAATGTCTGCAAAGGGAAACTTTAACCGACTAATTCTGACAATCCTGCTGTGCCTCCTGCATCCGGCGCTGTGGCTGCATGCGGAGAAGGACGACAAGCTGACAGGCATCGTGATAGGCACGGACGACTACTACGACCCCGTCCGCGACTGCGTCTCCCTGACCACCAATACGCGGGAGGAGGCCTTCGACGGCGACCTCTCGACCTACGTCTGCACATACCAGAAGTCGCACACGTGGGTAGGCCTCGACCTGGGTGCGCCCCACGTGATCACCCGCGTGGGATGGAGCCCCGGCTACAACGGCTCGGGCGCGAAGGGCGTCGTGCTGGGCATCTTCGAAGGCTCGAACCGCGAGGACTTCATGGACGCACTGCCCCTGTACATGGTGACGACGGAGGGCACCGCGGGTGTCGTCTCGCATGCCGACGTGGATGTCTCGCGCGGCTTTCGCTACGTGCGCTGGTGCGGCCCTGCCGACAGCCGATGCTGCGTGGCGGAACTGGAGTTCTACGGACACATGGATCCGGGCAACGACAGCCGATTCTACCAGCTGTCCAACCTGCCCACCCTCTCGTATCACACCTATTCGGGGCGGGAACCCTACGACAAAGTGCACGAGCTGGAATCCGAGATGTGCCTCATCTACGACGGGGGCACGCGCCTGCAGGAGTATCCCGTATTGGTACGCGAACGCGGAAACGGCTCACGCGACAACTCGTTCCTGAAGCGCCCCTACCGCGTGAAGTTCAACGACGGGAAGAGTCATCACATGCTCAAGGATTCGCCCCTCGAAAGTCCTGCGAAGGCAAAGAAATGGACACTCGTCCCGAACTGGCGCGACAAGAGCCTCATACGCAACAACATCGCCTTCGAGATGAGCCGACGGCTGGGCATTTACTACACGCCGTGGTCGCAGCATGTGGACGTCATCGTGAACGGCGAGTACAAGGGCAACTACCTGCTCTGCGACCAGATAACGGTGGATCCCTGTCGTGTGCCCATCACGGAGCTGGAACCCGAGGACGACGAGGACGAAGAGGCCATCACGGGCGGCTATCTGCTGGAGATAACCAATCCGGGCGTCGAGCAGTCGCGCTTCTCCAGCAGCCACGGCATTCCCGTCGACATCAAGTCGCCCGACGCGGACGAAATCACGTCCCTCCAACTTGCCTATATCCGCAACACATTCAACGAGATGGAAAAGCGCCTGTGGTCGTCGACCTACACAGATCCCGTCGAGGGCTATCGCAGCCGTCTCGACGTCGAGAGCTTCCTGCGGCTACTGCTCGTCGGGGAGTTTACCGGAAACACCGATGCCCTGTGGAGTGTCTATGCCTACAAGGAACGGGGCGACGACCTCTTCCACTTCGGCCCCGTGTGGGACTTCGACCTCTGTATGGACAACGACCAGCGCGTCTATCCCGCCAACGGAAAGACTGACTGGCTCTTCAACTTCGGCTCGGCCGTATCGGGCATGCGCGACTTCGTGAACCGCATACTCTCCGACCCCTTCGCAACGGGCACACTCGCCGACATCTGGGCCGACATGCGCAGCAGCAAGGCATTCAGCCAGGAGAGCCTCTGCGCCTTTGTGGACAGCCTCGCCCTCGTGCTGGAGGAATCCCAAAGGCTGAACTTCACCCGATGGGACAACCTGGGTCAGCTGCTTTCCCTGCAAGTGTTTGCCCCTGGCTCTTATCAGGGCGAACTGGACCTCGTGAAGACCTTCCTAAAGAACCGCATCCAATGGATAGACGACAAGCTGGGGTATATTGACATTCAGGACATTGACCCCAACGACACACTCTTCGTCATCACTTCGCCTCGCGACTTGCTCATCTTCCAGCATGCCGTGAATGCTCAGGGGCTTACCCACCTGAATGCACGCCTCGATGCCAACCTGAACCTGAGCGCCCTCGCCTCGAGGCTGCAACCCATCGGCACGGCGCATAATCCCTATGCAGGGACGTTCGACGGCAGGAACCACATCCTTAGCCAACTTGCGATAGCGCGTGAGGAGGACAACGTCGGCCTCTTCGGCACTTTGGCTGCGGGTGCAGTAGTACGTGGAATCACTCTCGACGAGACTTGCACGATTCACGGCACCAACAGCGTAGGCCTCGTCGGCACCGTACAGGGCGAGGGCACCGTCACACTCCAGGCATTGGCCAACGAGGGCACTGTGACGGCCTCCGGCTCGAGGGCTGCAGGAATACTGGGCACATGCAGCGACGAGGCTACCTCGCTCGACATCAGCTATTGCTACGCATCGGGCAACATCGGCGGCGAAAAGGAATGTGCGGCCATCTGCGGATGGGCGGGACAAGACGCCAGAATCGACAGATGCTACAGCACGGCCACGGTCGAGGGTGTCACGGGAAGCGAGAGTTTTGCACGTCGTTCGGGCGGCGCCGTCGCTCATTGTTACAGCAACCATTCGATTACGCAGGTGGGCGTCATACGTGTCACCAACTCGTCGGACGGACGTCTGTGCTATCGCCTCAACGACCACTCCACGCCCGTCGCCAAGCCCTTCTACTATCAGACATTGGGAAGGGACAAGCACCCCGTGCTGCAGCATCATCTGGAAGTGATCCGCAAGGACGGTACCTATGCCAACGACTTGGAGTTCAGGATTTCTACGTCCGAAGACCTGATTGACTTTGCCGAACTGGTGAACACCAGCATGCCCGATGCTCAGGCCCTCGTCACGGCCAATCTGAATATGAAGGGACTGACACTCTCGCCCATCGGCAACACTGCCACACCATACGTGGGCAGCTTTGACGGCGGCGGACACACCATTAGCAACCTGAAGATAGAATCGGGTAACAACTACGCCGGCCTCTTTGGCGTGGTGGGCGGCGGTGTCGTCATCAAGAACCTCGTGCTCGACAGCACTTGCTCCATCAGCGGCAGCGCTTACGTAGGTCTCATCGGCGGCTCCAACGGCAGCGGCACCATCACGATGGAATGCCTGGGCAACGAGGGCGCGGTGACAGCGATGAATCAGAATGCCGGCGGTATCTTCGGTTGCAACATGAGCTCGGCCGCCACGCCCATCTTCCGGAATTGCTACGTGACAGGACCCGTCAAGGGAGGCCGGGAAAGCGGACAGATCAGCGGATGGGCCGCCAAAGCCAAAGCCTACAACTGCTATGCCATCGGCAGCATCGAGGGCTACTATTACGAGGACATGCGCGATGCCATGCTGCGCGGCAATACTCAGACCTCCAATTGCTACTCCAGCGTACCCGCCTCGAATGCCGAGCTGATTACCGAGGAGCAAGTCGCCAGCGGCGAGCTATGCTACCTGCTCAATCAGGACAGCCAGAGCAATCCTGTCTGGTATCAGACGCTGGGCCACGATGCCCACCCCGTACTGGATGCCACACATTCCGTGGTCGAACTTGCATCCGACGGCACATTCTTCAACGAAGGCAACCACCTGCATGGCATCCCTCTCCCCGCTACGGGTTACGACGCCTATTCCATCATGGGAACGCGCATAGACAAGTCGCAGCAAGGCATTCACATCATCCGCTCCCACGACGGAAAGACATTCAAGATTCTGGTTAAGTGACAGCATGCTGTGCATTTTTCCTCCGATAATTTGGCCGTATCGCAGAAAAGCACTACCTTTGCACCGCCTTTTGACAGAATCGCCCCACTTTGGCGACATACTATCCCGGAGAGATGGTAGAGTGGTCGATTACACCGGTCTTGAAAACCGGCGTGCCGCAAGGCACCGGGGGTTCGAATCCCTCTCTCTCCGCAATATCACCTGATTATCAGTGATTTACGAGATTTACACCCAATTTTACACCCAAAAATGTAAGATTGGGTGTTTTCTTTTTAATAGGCCAGAAGGTAGCATAAATCCGCTGACCTGTCATTAGCCACCACAGGGACGCAAGAATGGC
>JAILBW010000226.1 GCA_024680695.1 Bacteroidaceae bacterium | reverse complement strand
AGAATTGGTGTTCGCTTCCGAGATGAATATGTCACCCCAGAACGAGATGGTGGCCGGCGTGAAGTCAGCCTTGATGGCAGGCCGCGTATGGCAGTATGACCACACCCGCTTCATGGACAACATGACGATGGTGGCTGTGTTTGACAACATCGAGAATCCCGACCAGTACAGCGTGGGTGCCTTCGTGGGTTCCGAGTGCCGCGGTGAGGGTATCATCGTGGATGGCATCGCCTACATCACTGTACATTGCGATGCTGGCGAGTACGTGTCCTTCAACCTCTATAACGCGTGGACGGGTGAATATCTTCCCGTGAAGGAAGGCGTCAGGGTACAGACCCGTGTGGGCTCGATCGATGCACCCGTGCATCTGAATGCCGCTGCAGTGGATGCCATTGATGAAATCGCTGGCGACACGGAGAACGCTACCGAAAGCTACGACCTGAGTGGTCGCCGTGTGAACGCCGAACAGCGTGGCGTGAGCATCCGTCGTATGAGCGATGGCTCAATGCGCAAGGTGATTGTGAAGTAATACAATGACGACCGTGGAGAGGGACGACCCTCGGTGGCCCCTCTCCACAGCCGTCTTTTCCTTCAGCAGACATATATAATATATAATGAACACGCGCACACGCGCGAAACGACATCCCGATACATGAGCAGTCACGCCTATAGAAAAAGCCTAATGGTGCTACTGATTTTGTCCGCAATGCCACTGGGCATCGCGGCACAGTCATTGTCGCTCAACACCATTTCGACTATCGCCAAGAGCGACCCTCTCATCATCACGGGTGCCGTGGGTACGCAGAATACGTACCGATACACTTCTTCAGGCACAGGCTATGCATCGCCCTTGAGCAACAGCGTGTATGCCAACCTGAACATCAGCGTTTATGGTATCTCCATGCCATTTGCGCTTTACTTTACTAACGACGGACTCGACTGGAATTATCCTCATCTCGGCTTCCGTCTGACTCCGGCCTACAGGAACTGGCGCGGCCACTTCGGCCAGAGCACCATGAACTTCAGCTCCTATGTGATGAACACTTCGTTCAACGGTGTCGGACTGGAATACAATTCCGATAAGATTCGCATGGGCGCATTCTACGGTACATTGCACAAGGCCATCAATGACGACCCACTCGACCAATTTGCCCGCCAGCCGCAGTACAAGCGGGTGGGATGGGGCTTCAAGGCCGGCTACGGCAATGGGCGCAACTATCTTGACCTTTATGTGCTTCGTGCCTACGACCGCCCCAACTCGCTCAACGAGATCTGGCGTCAGTACATCAGCCCACAGGAAAATGTCGTGCTCGGACTGAAAGGTGCTTTGGCACCTGCCAGGTGGCTCTCATTCAGCGGTAATGCAGCAGCCTCCCTTTTCTCTACCGATACCAAGGCACCGAAGCTCGACTCGCTCGCTGCCGCTTTTGCCAATCGATTCAGCAGCAGCGTGATGCCTATCCGCTACTCCTCGATGGCACGTTTTGCCGGCGATGCTAACATCAACCTAATGTTCCCCGGCATCACCTCATCTATTACCTATCGCATCGTGCAGCCTGACTACACTTCGTTGGGCACTTACTACATGTCCAACAACTATCATTCGTTGGGCGTGAACTTGAATACCACCCTTTTCCGCAAAATCTCTCTTGCCGGCACATTCTCTGGGCAGGAAGACAACCTCACCGACCAGCAGATGTTCACCACGCGGGGCTTTGTATATTCGGCGAACCTTTCTACGCGCATCGGAAACCATTTCAATTTGGCTGCCGGATACAACGGATTCACTCAGGTGCAAGGTGACGGTACGGCCGTGATAAATGATACCACAAAGGTACATCGTCGTACGGCAAGCTACACCTTCACACCTTCCTATCTGACCGAGAACGATATCCTTTCACATACCGTCTCTTTGTCACTCAACCGTACGGAAAACAAAGACTTGAACAAGTTTGCCATCGGCGAGAGCGACGTCACCACCACCGCCCTTGGTGCCAACTACGCCATGGGTGTGAAACCATGGAACACCGACTTCGCGATTACCGTGAGCAGTCAAGAGTCGAAGGGTTACAAGACAAAATACATCAGCCGTATCGGTACATTCTCCACCGGGCACACCTTCTTCGAGGAAAATCCATTGAACATCTCTGGTTCAATCTCATTGATATATAACGAAGTGAAATGGCAGAGCAAGAGCCTTAACATGGGCGGCGACGTGTCAATTTCCTATACGATAAAGAACTACCACGTATTCTCGTCATCGGCTTCCTTCTACAAGTACGGCGACGTGAACCCTTCGAAAACCCACAGCAGTCTTGACCGCACCGACATCACCGTCAGTCTGAACTACGCCTACACATTCAGTCTCTTTGCTATCAAGAACAAGGAAGACCGCAAGCTGGCCAAACAGAAGTGGCTTGAAAAAGCAGCTAAGATATCCGAGGGATTTTCGGAGTAAGCCTCACCCCTAACCCCTCTCCCGTGGGAGAGGGGAAAAAGAGGAGGGAGAAATGGTAAATAGTAAATGGTAAATGACTAAATAGTAAATGGTATTATGAATATACGCAGGTCATTCATTATATTAGTAGCGATGTTGTTTGGCACGGGCATCCTTCGTGCTCAGGACGTGACCGTTACCGTTACTCCTACCCAGTCCATCCTGCCGCCGCAGTTGATGCTCTACATTACGGAGCCCGCCAACTACTTCAATATCTCCCTATCCAACACGGGCAAGGACAATGCCAATGTCTATCTTGTGATGCAGGTGGAACAGGTGAACCCCTCAAGCGGTCTCAGCCTGAGCACACCTCCCAATCGCCAGCCCAAGGTGCCCATCGTGATACCTGCCGGAGGCACACACATACTTTCCCCCGCCGAGGTGCGCGGGCTCTTCAACCACATACCACTCAACGAGATAAAGGCACCTCAGGGCCTCTTTGACAACTATACCAACGGCTCGTTCGGTCTCCTTCCTGAGGGACAATATGAAATGCACTTTACGGCCTATCGCTGGGATCCCTCTTTGGCCGATCCTGTGGTAATCAGTTCGCCCACGGGTGGTGCCGCCTATTTCAGTGTCTGCTACAAGGCACAGGCTCCCGAGTTCCTGACACCGATGGCTGCCGACCCCAATGCGCTTGTCAGTGTGGCCGAACTCGACCCCCTCTCACCGCAGTTTACATGGAAGGCTCCCGTCGTGGCTTGCAACCCCAACGTACTTCAATACACCTACTCCATGCGTATCGTCGAAGTGCTGCCTAACCAGGCGCCCGACAACTCCATGGACCATAACCCCGTGGTATATCAGACTTCCAACCTCACCACGCCTCTATGCATGATTCCCTCGACCGTCATCAAACAGATGAAGGAGGGAACCACGTATGCCGCACAAGTTACGGCCACCTCGGCCAACGCCAACAACAGGATGCTCAACTATGTGAGCATTGCCAACGAAGGCAAAAGTACCTACAAGCTCTTCCGACTGAAACCCTCTTCCACGCCCAATATCGGCAACACGCCCAAGAACAACGGCGGAGACAATAACGACCTCAAGAAAGACACAGACGACGAGAATGGCGACATTTATCTCAGTTTCGGCAACCTGAAGGGCGCTGCGTCCATTACCGACTCGCTTTACAACTTCTCGAATCCCAACTTGCTTACTCCTTTCTTCCGCTCGGATGCCGGTGCACGCAAGGTCTTCGAGACTGCCGACATCGCCGTTTCATGGCAGCGTCCGGAGTATGAGAATGGCGAGGGTATGCGTAGCGACACTGTCAAGATAGAATACGACGTCGAGCTCTACGACAACGGCAGCAAGGCCGATCGTGAAGAGGCACTGAAGAAAGAGCCCGTCTATACCTTCCACACCAAGGACCTCAAGGACACCATCAAGTGGGAGAAAATCAAGGATAAGGTGAAGATAGGCGACTATCTGCTGCTCCGCGTGAAACCCTCTGTCAAGAAGGGCGAATCGGTATCCTTCTCGGGCGACGCGAACGTCATTGATTTCGGACTTTGCGAGCGCTTAAGCCAGAGGTACTTCCAGTGCGAGGCAAAGGTTGTCATCGATGACAAGAATCCGACCAGCAAGTCCGCCAACGACCTCAAGGGCAAGACGGTGGCCATCGGCGAATACAACATGACCATCGATGACATCAAGGGCTCCGGCTCCGAGGGCTTCACCGGCACGGGCCGTGTCGAGTGGGAACCCTTTGGCTTCAGCGTCATGGTGTGCGTGAAGTTCGAGAACCTGATGATTAACAAGGATGATGTCGTCTATGACGGTGTTGCCGAATCCGTGCCCGCCCCCGAAATGAAGAGTAGCGCGGCGGTGGTCGATAACCTCTTCAGTGAATGGGGTATCGACAATCTCATCGGCGACTCGGGCCTCCCCTACGCCAATCAGTTGCAGGGCGAGGTCACCGGCAGGGCCAAGTCGCTGGCTGAGAAAATCAGCCTTGGTGAATACTACCAGAAGGTACAGGATGGCAAGAGCGTCCTCAACTTCGTTACCACTGGTAAGATCGACAAACTCTACATGCCCGTGAAGTTCCCGACCGAAGTGCTTCCCGGAGGCTTCGATGCCGTGGATCTCCAGATTGCCGGCATGAAGTTCGCGGCCAACTACGCCACCATGAACATCATCGGCGAGGCCACGATGCCCGAGTGCGACATCCTCAAGAGCAAGCTCCTCGTCTTCGGCGCGCCACGCGTCTGCATCTCTCCCAACAGTTTCCTCCCCGAGGACGGACACATTGCCCTTCTTGGCGACTTTACCCTCACGCCCTCCAGCGATGTCGAACTCACCTTCAAGGCACCGAAGAACCCCATCACGCCCACGGATGGCTGCTACCTCTCCTGGAAAACCAGCGGAGACGGTAAGACCAAGCTTGAACTCCTCGGCATCGATGCCGACCTAAAGATCGACGGCCTTGTCAAGGACATCAACGGCAAGGCCACCAAGGAGCGGCCCGTCATGAACCTGCAGGCCTCCGTCGGCAGCTGGGACGACTTCCTCGTGGACAACATCTCTATCGAGGACTTCCAGTTCGAGAGCCTCCCGGGCTGGACCTTCCAGGCTAGCGACGTTGTCTATGACCATTCCGACACCCGCAACTCCGACCACATGGGTGCCTTCCCCGAGAAATACGATAAGAAACTGGGCGGCTGCGAAAAAGCCGACGAGATGTGGCACGGACTCCACATCGGCAAGGTCGGCGTGGCATTCCCATCCTCTCTGGAACTCACCAAGGGCGACGAAAAGAGCGACAGCCGCTTGTGGATTGGTGCCGAGGAACTCTATTGGGATCAGTCTGGTGTCACCGTCAAGATGGGAGCCGCCAACATCTTCAAGGGCAAGGAAGGCACCCTCGGCGGCTGGGGCATCAGCCTCGACAAGGCACAGGTGGAGATTATCCAGAACGACTTCGACAACTGCATGTTCGCCGGACAGCTGAACGTCCCCATCCTCAAGCCCGCGGACAAGGAAAAGATGAAGGGGCGCTTCGGCAACGTCGATTACACCTGCCAGATACGCCGCCTCACCAATCCGAAGCCCGACAAACAGGGCAATATTGAGCGCCAGCGCTTTGCCTATATCTTCCTTACCGAGCAGGTCGACGACCTCGACTTCGGCTTCCTCGTCGGCAATGTCCACCTCGAGAAGGATCAGACCTACTTCCTCGTGGAGGCCTACGACAACGAGAAGGAAGGGGAAAAGCCCATCACGCAGATAGAGCTTTGCATGGGTGGTAGAATCAGTATCGGTGTAGTGGATAAGGCCAACGAGAAATTACAATCGGCCAACAAGCGGATGGAGGAGCTCAATAAAGACATCCCCCTGAAGCTGAAGATTCCCGAAATGCATTTCACCAAGATGCGCTTCTCCAACGTGAGCCGCAGCACCGAATGGAAGTCTGTCGATAAGCATGTGGAGGAGGTGCGCCAGAAACGCATAGACGCCGAGAAGAAAGTGCATGATGACGCCCTGCTCATCGTATTGCAGAGCCACGAGCTGAACATCGGCACCCCGCAGGAACCCTTCTACTTCGACTTCGGCGAATGGTCCCTGTCTTCTCCCGAGAAGTACGTCGGCCCCTTCAAGTTCAACCTTGACAAGTTCGAGCCGGGCTACGACAGTAGCGCCAAGAAGGTTACCCTCACGCTGGGCGGCAGCCTCGGCCTCTTGGAGGACAAGATTAATGTCGGTGCCGAGATCACCATCAGTGCCGCGGTCAATATAGGAAAGATGGACGATATCGATACGTGGTCCATCAGCGACGGCAAGGTCGATTTCAAGGAATTGAAGCTTAAATTGGACTTCACCGCTCTTTCCCTTGACGGCACGTTGAAAATGACCACCTCGCCAGACAAGGGCTATGGCGGATCACTCAAAATCGAAATCAAGGGTTTCTTCGGCCTCGACTGCGAGGGTGGCTACTACGAGCACGAGAAGGACCCGGACGACAAGAACGACTCGAACTTCTCCTGGGGATACTTCAAGGCCAGCATCAAGAGCAGCGCCGGTATCCATATCGACCCCGTGGTCATCAACCGTATCGCCGGTGGCTTCTACTTTAACTGTAGACCTACGGCGGGCGAAGGCAAGTTCGATGGTACACCAAAGCCCAAGAACGGCTGCATCGGCATCGCCTTCGGACTCGGACTTTCGACGACGGCGGGTGAGCAAGCCCTGAGTGCCGACCTCGACATGCTTGTGGTTTTCGACTCCAAGAACAACTGCTTCTCCACCTTCATGCTCAACGGTAAGTTGGAGGCCTTGGGCGGTATGGTCAAGGCCGACTGCTCCCTCATCTACGAGAACGAGATGAACAATGCGGGCGAGAGCATTAACCGCTACCTAATCCTCAACATCACCCTCGAGGCGGGGGTCGACACCAAGGCCATCGTGGAGAAAGTGAAGTCTGCCAACGCATCATTGGCTGCCTTAAAGGACAAGATGGATGACTTCCAGAAGGAACTCGACCCATCTACCATTTTCAAGAAACCAGACGACGACCCCAAGGCGGGCTTGGGCGAACTTGCCGGAGGCACGGGCGAGGCTACTGAGGGAGAAGACCAAGAGAAAAAGGAAAAAGAACTTGGCATCACTGCCGGCAAACTGGAAATTTCCTTGGAGTTCAAGGTGACGTGGGCCCAGGGCGGCAAGACCTTCGACAAGCCCAAGTGGCATCTCTACATCGGCCAGCCAGCCAAGGACAAACGTTGCCGCTTCACCCTGCTGAAGTTCGACAGCAGCATCTGCTCCGTGGATATCGGTGCCGACGGCTACCTCTGCCTCGGTAACGAACTGCCCGACAACGGCGCGCTGCCACCCATCCCCTCCAAGATTACGGAGTTCCTCAGCGGCCACAAGAATTCGGATACCAACATGGGTGCTGACCTTGGTAAGGCCGAACGTAGCCGAAAGGCTGCCGTGCAGGCCCTGCTCGAAGGAGCCGATTGCAAGGGCGGCGTCATGGTAGGTGCCAGCGCCTGGGGTATGATTAAGGTGGATCTTGGCCTGATCTATGGTTCGTTGGATGCCATTGCTGGCTTCGACATTGCATTGGTGAACTACGGCAACAACGCTTATTGTGTTAATTCTGGTTCCGAGATGGGTAAGAACGGTTGGTATGGTATGGGACAGCTCTATGCCTATTTGGCTGCCGACCTCGGCCTGCATATCCATATTGGCGACCTCATTAACAAGAAGATTACTCTCCTCTATGCCGGTATCGGCGGCATGCTGGAGATGGGTATGCCCAATCCCACTTGGGTAGAAGGTGCCGTCCGCGTCAAGGTGAACCTCTTGGGCGGCTTGTTCAAACTGAACAAGAAGTTCGATTTCTCCGCCGGTGACCATTGCGTGCCCTATATGGGCAATGCCCTCGACGGCTTTGAGATGTTCCAGGGTGTCAGCCACGGTTCCGACAGTATCGTTCAGGCACTCATGGAACCCAGCTATGCCATTTCTCTGGCTGAGGCCAAGAATATGACGTTCACCACCAATGCCAGCATCGGCTCTCACTATCGCCTCGTGGATCCCTCCTACTCGGCCGACATGGTCAAGGAGTTGGGCGAACAGAAAGAAAAGCTGGAGCTGAATGCCAGCCGCACCTACGTTTTCGATATCAATCAGGATAAAAACCAGAATAAGATGAAGATGGGCGTGCGCCTCTTCGATCTTGGTGACGGCCCCACCTTGATATGGGATGAGTATAATGCGAAAGGTTACAAATCTGAAAATATCTATAGTAAAGAACTCGATCTTGAATATTGCCTTGAGGGTCGAAACGGCCATGGACCTTCGGACAAAAAAGTCACTAAATTGATGCGCGAAGTCTCATCAACGTTCGTCAGAAAACCCAGAAGTATGACGGTCGATGAGACCTCCATCAGGATGCAGGGTCGCAATCTTCAGTCGGAACGTTATTCAACCAGACCATCAGATTATCTTATTAATAACAATGACAGCCGGAACTATGCTGCCATTGGCGCAATGCTCGGAGAATATGGCGCGGTTACTGGGGATATGAATGAGGTGAACTGCAGCTTCCGCGAGGATAAGGGTACCACCTTCCACCTGACCGACATGGACTTGAAGCCCGGCCACTGCTATATGCTTGTACTCTCGGCCGATGCCTACGAAATTGAAAACGCTCGGCGCGTTTGGTGTAATTACTTCTCCGAGAAGTTAAGGAAGGAGGTGCCCATCCACTGGCAGCAGAAGAAGGCATGGTTTTTCCGTATCAAGGGCGAAAAAGAAACCACCATCGTTGTCGATTCCATCCGCGACCTCGAGCCGTATATCGCCCTGGCCTATCCTTCGACCAACGGCACCCGCGTCAATGACACTCGTGGCGAAGGCGTCGTCACCGCCTACATCGATGACATCATGCACCCCACCATCGCCCTGCGCGAAGACCTCTCCCAATACTATAACGCTAGTAAGATGAAGTGGGTACTTGAGGCCTATACCGCCGCTGGCGACACACTGAAGCCCCAGACGCGCAATGCACAATTCGTGAAAAAAGGCAACTGCGTGAACCTTGAGCCCACCTCGGCCTTCACTCGCTTCACGGAGTTCCAGTCGGCCATCAACAAGGTGAACAACAAAGCCGCCAACTACAACTTCGAGAACGAACGCTATCGTCTGAAACTCTATTACACATATTCCCACAAACGGAAAGAACGTGAGTTGAAGCCGAAATACAACGATAAAGGGGAGTACATAGAGAAGGTTATGACGGATGTTTACTATGATGAAGGCGACAGTACAGTCACTCTTGTGGATCTACAGCTTTGTGCTGCGCCCCACGATGTCCGTGTTGCCAGCATGAGCAAGTTGCAGGACGACAACTGGATGCAGACCACCAGCAACGACAAGACGGGCGGCAAGCTGCTGAGCTACGTGGAACCCTTCGTGGGAGCCACCGTCTGGGACGAGCCCGTGGTCGATTATACGCTCAACTATCCGAACCTCGACGATGAGTTCCTCGTGTTCCGGAATTCCAAGTACCAAGGCAAATCCTATCGCACCATCGATCCGTACCTCTACTTCGCCTACCTCGGCAAGTGGGTGTTCATCGGCGACAAGAAGATCGATGCCTACGCCTTCGACGATGCCTATATCCCCTTCGCCTCTGAGTCGCTCATTTTCAGCTATAACGGCGCCGTGGTGAACAGCGAGTTCATGTGGGACCAGAGTTCCAAGACGCTCCTCGAGGTGCGTGACCAGATGTACGGCCTTTGGAACGACTGGAACTACAACAACAAGAACATGCCACGCTACCCGTTACCGTCGCTCACCACTACCGTAGGCGGCATCACCGCCAACAACCAGGACGGCAAGTGCAGCACGGTGACGCCGATGAACCTGAACTACAGCAAGGACATGACCTTCAGTTTCGAGGACATCGTCGAGGACTATACTGCGCCCTATTATCTGGCCAAGAAACTCAGCAGCAAACTCTATTGGGAGAGCTCTGACCTCAGGGGCCGGTTCTACTACCACTGGTCCAATAAGCAGGAAAACAGTTCCTACGATTTCGACAAGGAGTTCAATGCCGACATTCTCCGGTACAGCCAGCTCCATCGCGGGCAGTATATTGAATACACCTATCGTGGTTTCAATGTGAAGGTGCCCTACTATCAGCTGCCCCTCCTCTTCGGCAACTGCTTCGGCGTGGACAGAAATGGCTACAAGGCCATGTTTGCGTCCTCGCAGCTCAGTGATTACCATCGCAATTTCGGTTATTCAGCCGGTACGCCTCCTATCGCCAGCGGTTTGCGCTACCACTCGGAGTCCTCGAACCTCTTCTTCCGCCGTCTGTGCGGCACCGAAGGCAGCTGGTATGGCTATAACGACCAGGTGTTCACAAAGTATAAGAACACAAGTTACAGTGGCAGCTATAGTGAGAAAGACATGCCTGGCTACTCCTCGCTGTCGCCCCATGCCCAGACGATGGCCGTCAAGCAAGACAAATTCGACATGGATGCGGGACTGAAAGCCGTTTCCGACTTCCATGTACGCATTTACCGTGTGGACAGCTACGACATCACGTCGGGACTCTACACGGTGAGCAATATGGGTGGCGGTCCGTGGGAGCAAGACAAGAGCATCAACGCCCAGAATAAGACGGCCAGCAACTTGTACACGATGAATACAGAGCTAAATAAGAAGGCTGAGTACGAGAGGACCCACTACGACAGCCCCCGTCCGCAGGCTATCTGCACCCTCACGAAGGGCAAGAGTTGGGGCGACAATGACTACACGCTAACCTTCGTTTACTCCGACTCCATCTATGCCATGTATGACGAGAATTCCGGCAAGGAATATACCTTCAACGGTATGGAGTACATGCAGGTGTGGGCCGGCGATGACATTCTGGAGAAGCACCCCTGGAGTTCATACCGCAGTAAATATAGTAAAGTGGTCTTCGACAAATCGTTTGCCAAGTGCGAAGTGAAGAGTACCAGGAATTGGTTCGAGCTCTTCAAGAAACTCACTTCTGTCCAGGGCACCAGCAACCTGAACACCTCCAAGGTGACCGACATGCACGGCATGTTCTGGAGGTGCGAGAGCCTCACATCGCTCGACCTCACCAGCTGGAACACGGAGAACGTCACCGATATGTCCTGTATGTTCTACGTCTGCTCGAAGCTGAAGAACCTCTACATCAACAATTTCAAAACCGAGAAGGTGACGAAGATGAACGAGATGTTCCGCAGCTGCGAGTCGCTGCAGCCTGCCAAATTTGATAACTTTACCAGCGAGTCCCTGACCACCACGGAAAAAATGTTCTACAACTGTGCGGCACTCCGAGAAGTTAGCTTGAAAGGCATGGAGGGCAGTGAGTTGAAGAACTGTTCCGGGATGTTCGGCAAATGCAAGTCGTTGAAGATTCTATACATCAACAGTTTCTGTCCAAATGAAAAAGTTGGGTGTGACGTCATGTTCGAAGATGTGCCCTCGAGCCTATACTCACAGATTTCCTACGACCTCATCGACAAGATCAAGAATCAGATACCGGGTAGCCAGTGGCAGTGCTACAATGATAATTACAAGGTAGTCTATGGCACCATCTCGAACAGCGAATATGTCCTGCTGTTCCTCAACGATGCCACCGACTACAAGAAGAACAAGTCGTACGATATCACCATCAAGGGTACGGAAATCGCGAAGAACGTGAAGCGCACCGTCACCGTCAAGGACTTCTGGACGGGTGAAGACGTGATGAACACGCAGGGAAGCACCAACAGCGTGCCTTGGAACAAGTACGCCTCGAACGTGAAGACCGTGTATATCGACGAGCGCTTCAAGCAGTCACCCTCGAACACCGCCTACTGGTTCGGCGGCTTCAAGAATCTGGAACGTATCTATGGCCTGACGAACCTCAACGTGGAGCGTGCCGTGAACATGATTGGTATGTTCTGGAATTGCGAGAAACTTCAGGAACTCAACACGAGCAAGCTGAAGACCAAGAGCGCCACCCAAATGAACTACATGTTCGAGGGCTGCAAGAACCTCAAGAAACTCGACCTCAGCAGCTTCTATACGATGAATGTCACCAAGATGGTCTCCATGTTCAAAGACTGTCAGGAACTGACCGAAATCAAATGTCCACTCTATTTCCCCAATGACTATGAGGAGAGTGGCGGCTTCGTCACCGACAACGTCACGAACATGAGCAACATGTTCTACAACTGCTACAAGTTGAAGAAGATATACGACTCTTTCTATTCTACCGAGTACTTCCATACGGAGAAGGTGACCGACATGAGTAATATGTTCTACAACTGCCGGTCCTTCGAGGAACTGCCAGTCTCTCTCAGCAGCTTCGACAATGTGACCAACATGAGATTGATGTGCTACGGCTGCAGCTCGCTGAAGCGCTTCTCCGAGTATTCCAAGTTCGAAAAGGTGACCAAGTTGGACAATATGCTGGCCAGCTGCACGTCGATGGAGGAGGTCAATCTCCCGTACATCAAGCCGAAGTCGCTCTCCTCGGCCCTCAACATGTTCGACAACGTGCCGAAGAACTGCACCATCTACCTGCCTTACGACACCAACAAGAAGATTCTCGATGAATGCAAGAATCCGCCCTACACCAACCGCATCCTCATCGTGCCGGCCTACGCCATGCTCTATCAGGTGGCCGACAAATACGAGATGCGCTTCTTCGGCACGGAGACGGCGCTGAAGGAAGGCGATACATGGTCGGGCTACAAGATCAAACAACTTTGGACGGGACGCTCCGTGATGGACGTACAGGATATTCCGTGGTGGGCATCGAACATCTATCCCGTCACGAAGATCACCATTGAGTCGTCCTTCAAGAATGTGCCGCTCATTAATATGAATTACTATTTCGGCAACATGCCGGAGCTCACCAGCATCAGCGGCCTACAGAACCTGAACACGGCCGCGGTGAAGGACATGAGCTACATGTTCTGGGGCGACAAGAAGCTGACCAGTCTCTCGGGCATCGAGAACTGGAATACCTCGAGTGCCACCTCCATGAAGCAAATGTTTGCCAGCTGCAAGGAACTGACGAGCCTGAATGTCAGCAAGTGGAACACGGCAAACGTCACCGACATGTCGAGCATGTTCTCAGGCTGCTCCAGCTTGCAGACACTGAACATCAAGGGACTGAACACCACCAAAGTGGAGGACATGATGATGATGTTCTATGGCTGTAAGTCGCTGACGAGCCTCGATCTCTCCACCATCAACACCGCGACGGCCGATGCGCACAAGAGCGGCAGCGAGTACTTTGGTCTGGGTGCCATGTTCACTGGATGTTCAAGCCTCAAGAAACTGGATGTTTCCAAATTCATCGTGACGCACCAGAACAACCTCTACTACATGTTCCAGAACTGCTCATCGCTCGAGGAACTCGACCTGATTAACTGGGACACCGAGGGCTTGAAGAAGCTCTATGGTACATTCAACGGCTGTACCTCGTTGCGCAAGCTCGTCCTCGGCGCGAAGTTCAATGCGAAGAACCTGAAGAAAGACAGTTGGGTGGACGAGTTTACGGATGTCCACGATTTGGTGGTCATCACGCCCTCCGACAAGCTCTCGGAAATCAAGACGAGTTTCACGAACCTTGGCTTCAAGGTGGGCACGACGGGCGACTTCTATGACAAGATGCCGGACCGCGAGCCGCAAATCGTCTGGACGGAGGCCGACAAGACGCTGACCTTCTACTACGGCGTGCCCGTGGGCTCTACGTTCAACGGCATGAAGGTGACCCAGGTATGGAAGGGTACCGACGTCACCAATACGCCCTACTCGAACAGCAAGGCGCCGTGGATAAGCACCGTCAGTGGCAAGCTGACCACAGTGGTCTTCGATGCCTCGTTCGTCAACGTGAAGCCCACCAAGACCAACGGATGGTTCGCAGACTGCAAGAACATAACGGCATTCAAGGGTCTCGATAACCTGAACACCAGCAGCGTCACCTCGATGGCCAACATGTTCGCCAACTGCAGCAGCGTGACCGAACTCGATGTCTCGAAGTTCAACACCTCGAACGTCACGAACATGTATGGCATGTTCCAGAACATGAAGAAGGTGACGGCACTCGACGTGAGCAAGTGGAATACGGCGAAGGTGACCGATGTCGGTTCCATGTTCTACTATTGCATGCTCCTCAAGGAACTCGACCTGACGAACTGGGATATGCGTGCCGTTACGCGGGCCACTTATTTCCTGTACAACCCGAGCAACAACACGTTGAAGAAGATCAAGGCCGGAGCAAACTTCTCCCTGCCGAAGATGTCGTCCAAGGCCAGCTACTGCTTCAACGGCCTCTCCGACGTGGAGGTACAGGTGGCTTCGTCGAACCTCTCGACGGTGCGCACCGCCTTCATCGACAAGATGGGATTCGTGGAAGGCACGCACGGCTACATCATCGACCCGAACAAGAAGGTGGCTCAGGCAATCTGGCTCGGCCCCAAAAAACGACTTGTCTTCTACTATGGCCGCGAGTACAAGGCTGGCGAAACCTTCAAGAAGAAGACGATTACCAAGGTATGGAAGGGCACCGACGTGACCGCCACCTACACGGACAGCAAGAACCAGGCGCCGTGGACGTCAACCGTCTCGTCCACCTGTACCGAAGTGGAATTCGACGAGTCGTTCAAGGACGTGAAACCCTCGCGCGGCTACAGCTGGTTCTACAACATGAGCGCCCTGACCGCCTTGACAGGACTGAAGAACTTGAACACCTCCAGCATGAACACCATGTCGAGGATGTTCTACAACTGTAGCAAGCTGACATCGCTCGACCTCAGCACCTTCAACACCGCCAACGTCACCAACATGTACTACATGTTCTACAACTGCAGCAAGCTGAAGTCGGTAGATTTGTCGAGCTTCGACACCGGCAAGGTGACCACCATGGGCGGTATGTTCCGTGGCTGTACGGTGCTGTCGTCCCTGAATATCACGAAATTCAACACCGTCAAGGTGGAAAACTTCGCCGAGATGTTCTACGAGTGCGCCGGCCTGACCACCCTCGATGTCTCGAAGCTGAACACAGGTGCCGCAAAGTTAATGAACCACATGTTCTATGGTTGCACCAAGGTGAAGGATCTCGATGTCTTGAAATTCAGCACCTACAACGTGACCAACATGAAGAGCATGTTCTACGGTTGCGCGGCCATCACGGGCCTGAGCGTCTATAACTGGAATGTGCAGAACGTGACCAACATGTCCTACATGTTCTATGGTTGCTCCAAGCTGGACTGCTTGAATGCCGAGAAATGGAACACGGCGAAGGTGACCGACATGTCGTACATGTTCTACAATTGCCCGCTGCTGAGGTGGGTGAGGAGTGACAAGTGGAAGACCAGCAATGTCACCACGATGGCCTATATGTTCAAGGACTGTGCCAAGCTCTCCGATCTCCGCGTCGGCGACTTCGATGTCTCCAAGGTTACCACGATGCAGAGCATGTTTAGCGGCTGTAGCACGCTGGATAGATTCTACGTGGGCAAGTGGAACATCAAGAGCCTGAGCAACATCAGCTACATGTTCAATAAATGTACGAAGCTGAAATACTTAGAATTCGGTAAGAACTTCAATAACACCAAGCTTAGCGGCTCATTCGTTTTCGGGGATGTGAAGGGAGCTACCGTGTATATCAGCACGACAAGTGGTGGCACATCAACCACCATCCAGCCCACTCTCCGTGCCACACTGAAGAAGATGGGATGGAGCAAGAGCAATGGCGAAGGATACCACTGGACGATAAATCAGTAATGAAGCCCCCTCCGACTCCCCCTTTGGGGGAGGGAATTAAGGAGTTAAGAAGTTAAAGGAGTTAAGAAGTTAAGAAGTTAAGAAGCGAAAAATAGGAGCAATGAAATATTGTAAGAGATATCTGATTAGCATGATGCTCATGCTGGGGGGCATGACAGCCTCGGCACAAGTGACGGACTCCACGACGGTGGAGCCGGATGGCCAGAATCCCCACACGACCGTCTGGCGGAAGCAGCAGATACCGCTGGTGACCAGCAAAATTCGCCTACTGACACGCGCCTACGGCGACAGCATTGTGCTGCGTTGGATTGCCGAGGACTTCGTGTCGTACAGATATCTGGCACAGACCGGCGTGAACGTGCTGCGCGTCAAGCGCGACACCGTTGCGGGCACCACGGGGCCTATCGATACGCTGGCCTATGCCCTGAAGCCGATCACCATGGACCAATTCCGGCAGAAGTACGGTGAACTGGACGAGCAGGCCCTCGCGGCGATGGGTGCAATCTATGGCGATGCCAATGATGTAGTCCCCAACCGCGACGACTTCGCAGGCAACAGCCAGAGCCTGAGTGCCAGCCAGGACATCTCCTACGGCTTCGCCATGATGGTGGCCGAGTGGCGCAAAGACCTTGCCTACGACATGGCCGTGCGACTGAACGACCGCAAGGTCGAGCGCGGTGCCATTTATGACTACTACGTGCAGCCCACGGTGTGGGAGAATGGCGGCAAGCTCGTTTTCGAGCCCGGCGTGGCAGAAGAGGTGCAGAACGTGCCCTACGTGAAGGAGAAATACCAGCCCGCTATGGTGGATTCCTTGGGTACCACCAACGGCAGCCTCGCCATCGGCTGGTGGGACGGCAAACACTCGAGCTACGAGATCGACCGGCGCCGCACGATGGACTCGGAGGGAAAGCCAGTCAGCGACATCTGGCATCGCATCACCATCAGGCCCTACGTCTCGATGGTGGAGCAGCCCGAAGGCGAGGACTACTGTCTCTTTGGCGACACCGTGTCCGAGTTGGGCATGTGGGAATACCGCTTCTGGCCCTACGATGCCTTTGGCGATCTCAACGGTCCGGCCGAGCACAGCATCATGCTGCCGGACGTCGAGCCTCCTCTCCCGCCGGAACTGAAGGTCATCGTCATCGAACGTCCCGACAGCATCGACCCGATGGCAAAGGTTATCGCGCACATCGTATGGCGAAAAGACTCGTTGGAACAGGACCTTGCAGGCTATCGCCTCTTCTACCGCCCCATGCGTGATGACAAGGGACTGGGCTGGCAAGCCCTGAACTTCGACCTGCTGGCACCTGCCGATACCATCCTCTCCGTCGATATGACGGGCAAGCGCACAGGTATGATTTACATTGCCTCATACGACGATACGGGCAACGAGTCGAAGTCGCTCATGCAGCAGATACAGCTGACGGACTACAAGGCTCCGGGCATCCCCGAGAACTTCATCGCCACGGTGCGCCCTATTGTGCTCGAGCGGGAAAGAGAGATGGTTACGGACAGCTTGGGGACAGAGACTGTGACAACTGACAGTCTGGCAAGGGACAGCGTGGTGCAGAACACAGAATGGGCATACATCGACCTCTACTGGCAGCCTTTGGCCGAGGACGACGACATCGACTACTTCGACGTGGCCTTTGCCAACGACAGCACCCACGAATTCCTTCTCCGCAACGAGGGAGGTATCCGCCAGTCCACGTACACCGACTCCGTAAACCTGCACGCCAACCAGAAGTACATCTATTATAAGGTGCGCGCGATAGACCAAAGCACGAACATCGGCCAGTGGAGCCACTGGATACAGGTGGAACGTCCCCACATCACGCCGCCCACGCAGCCCCACCTCGGACTGTCGGGGCACGACGAGACGAAAGGCATGCACATGGAATGGATTGTGGGTATGGATGCCGACATGAAGGAACACACGCTCTACCGCCGCCTCGGCGAGGAGGGCGAGCCGGAGGTCATCGGGCAGTGGTCGGCCGACACGGCCAAGGTGAGGGACTACAAGTTTGTCATCGATGACAACCCGCCCTACAACGCAAAAGAGCGCTACTACTACTGGATGACGAGCACCAATGCCTCGCCCTTCGTCAGCCACAGCCTGGCTGTGAGCTGGAAGCACCAGGGGCCGCGCACCGTCGATGTTGATATTCACCTGGAATGCAACTACGACATCTACGACAAGGCCACCATCCTGGGCTGGCAAGTGGATGAAAAGAAGATGCCCGAGGGCGACTGCTACTGGGCCATCTTCCGCAAGGGCCCGGAGGACACTCGCTTCAAGTATTACATGTCGGTCGAGAAGGACAAGCGCACGTATGAGGAACATACGCTAAAGGCGGGCGAGAAGGCAGAGTACTACGTACGCCTGCAGTTCGACGACGGCCGCCACAGCAGCGACTCGGAGACGGTGAGCATCATCGCGCCAAAAATAACGAAGAATGAGTAGCCTCTCCCCCGACCCCTCCCCCGTGAGGGAGGGGAGGAAGGCTGTTAAGAAAATATAGGTCTATGAAGAAAAGAAAAAAGATAATGCGCCTGCTCTGCTGTGTGGCTGTTGTCACGCAGATGACCAGTTGCGAGCTGCTCGACTTCGATGTGGACGGCGACTTCTCGAAGGTCGCGGCCGAAATGGCGCTGAACTTCGACACGATTTACGTGATGCAGGGCGATACTGTGTCGCTGGTGCCGTCCTTCAAGCCCGACACGCTGAACATACGCGATATCTTCGTGACATCCTCGGATACCGGCGTGGTCAGCGTGAACCTGCTCAGTGGACGCATCGAAGCCGTGGGCAAGGGGTGGACGACGCTCTACGTGGAATCGGTATCGGCCCGGCTGAAGGACAGCTGCGTCGTCTATGTCATGGATCGCTGGGATATCGCTCCGGAAGACTATCCCTACGAGACCGTCTTCTATGCCAACGTCACCTACGAGGGCAAGCCGCTCACCGAGGACATGCTTGTGGCCGCCTATATCGGCGATGAATGCCGAGGTGTCGGAGAGCCGCTCTCCTTCCACGGCGTGTCGCTCACCTTACTTCGTGTGGGCAACAATAGTCTCACGTCGCTCGACGATTTACCTGTCTTTCCTGACGACCCCGATGATCCCGACGACCCCGACGATCCCCCCGTAGTGTATCGACCACGCATCACGTTCCGCCTCTACGACAAGAAGAATTTCTGGCTCTACCACAATGCGCAGACTACCGTGTTCGACGGAGAGACCCACGGCATGTTGTCAGACCTGTACAAGATAGAGTTTTAGTCCATAATACATAATTCTTAGTCCATAATTCATAATTTGCCATGAGAAGGTTATACTATATGCCGTTCGTGCTTCTGTTCCTGATGCAGACAGGATGTACGCTGACGCTTGATGAGTACATCATGCCCGAAGAGGAGCGTGGCGTGGGCGAGATATACACCCAGCAGGAGGAGTTCGGCACCGTGTCGTATCAGTTCAAAGACAGTGTGCTCAATGTGACGGACAACATTCAGGAGAAATATCTGGTGCGCGTAGAGCACGACAGCATCCTCTACTTCTCCACCGACATACCTCGCGACTGGAGACCCTACGTGGGCATGAAGCTGGCGTCGCACATCACGCACACCCTGCCTTGGGGACTGAACCATAAGGTCATCGCCGTGGAGGATGTGGGCGGTTTCCTCAAGGTGACTGCCACGAAGGTGAGTACCGACGAAGTGTATGAGCACCTGAAGTTCTGCTTCGATGCCCCAGTGGGCACTCCCGACCTGAGCGGACTCAGCGAGGAGGAGCTGAAGGATTATGGCTACGAGTTGATGGTTGACCCCGAGACGGGCGACTCGGTCATCATGGACTGGAACGACTATGACGTGGCCCGGGGACTGCGTCCGGCAGGCGCCAAACGTCAATCACTGAAGCGCTACTTGGCCCGCACACGAGATGGTGGTGAGGAGAAACCCTCAGATGCAGATTCCGTAAGCCAAGAAATGCTTAAAAAGGGTTTTTCCACGACAGTACTTGTCGATCAGTTCTGGGATACGCGCGACTTGGATGGACTGGAACAGTTAGATGGCCATATGGGTTTGGCATGGAAAGGAATTGTCAACCAACTTAGGACATCGGCTGCCATGGCCAAGGCCGGGATGGCTTCGTCCTCGATGGAAGCAGAACCATACATAGGAATCGGTGTATCTTATACAAAATACGAGAAGGTCCATATCGAGGAAGACAAAGACAAAAAATACGAGTACAAATATACCGAAACGTGGGGCGATATCACCATAAAGGCAGAGGCAGGTGTGTCGGCCTCGGCTTCCTTCAAAAGGAATCAAGGCAGTAAGGCCACCTATGGGAATGCCGAAGACATGCTTGATCAGATGAAAGAACTGTCAAGGGCGGGAAAGCTTCCAAAACTGATGGGAAACAATGGCCTCAAGACCAGCGTGAAAAAGTCGTGGGATCACATAAAAATTCGCTTCCCCCTCGGCGTCGTTTGCGGTATACCTATCGCAGCCATCCTGGGTGCACAGGTAACACCCATTGTCGAGATTAACGGTTCGATGTCTGTCTCTGTAACGTACACTACCGATAGGGTAAGAAGCGTTCACAAGGTGGAGAAAGGAGAAGTCACGGACTATAAAGAGATAATTTCTGAGGGACATGTTTCGGGCGGCGAAGCCGTGGGCAACGCCTCCGTAAAGATAGGCTTTGCAGTGCGTGGCTATGCTGGCATCGAGGTGGGTGCCACCGTGGGCGTGACGATTGGTATCAATCTGGAAGCATACGTGGAGGGCGAGCTGAGTATAAACCTCATGTCGGTAGATACCAGCGCGGGCAGCAAAGGTTTCCAGTTCGGTGGCATCAGCGGTTCTATCGGTTACAAGGTGTTTGCGTATTTCGACGTACAGCTCTTCGTGGCGCCGCTTGGCATCGACATATGGAGCAAGCAACTATGGAAGAGCGATAACTTTGATATGGCAGGTAGTGGCTATAACCTGAATATCGGCCCCAACGTGACGAATGCGACGAGCGGAGTGAACTTCGGCTATCTGATGGGGGACGATGTCGATGACGAGTCGGGCTATGTCACAGCCACATCATGGGTGGGCGAGATGGATGTCAAGCATGATCTCTTTATGCGAAAAGCCACGTACTATCCTGGCATGAGGATTTACTTCGGCCCCATCAAAGACAATCATTGGACGTATATGTATCCGTTGCGGTCGCAGATAGGCGACAAGGAGAACTATGGCTACGAAACGATACCTGACATGGGCGACTGGCCGACGGTTGAGGAAAACAAGTCTTACTCGTTCCTGTGGAGTGGAAACCTCAAAGAGATGGCCACGAAGTACAAGGTGGACAAGATTGATGAGGTGCACATGATGCCCATCTTCTATTGTTACAAAGACAACTACGATCCCTCCGATGATTTCCCCTGGGAGGCGGTGGCGTATATTGATGAAGACCAAATGATTCTCGTAGATGACGTGACCACCTATCAGAACGTGGCCGAACCCTATATCTATACGGTAACTACGAAGCAACTTTCGTGCAAATACATAGGCAAGGTTCATGAGGCAGACTTTGTTGATCAGTATGGCGTATCTGATGAATTTGGTTTTGATGCTTACGAATATTCGTTCTATGTCGTTGTGGATGTAATGGGTGCCAGCCGCATGAAGGGTTGGGGACTCGACGTGAAGATGTATGACCCATATAAGAAACGATTAAAGAACTCTCATAAGATCTTCAAGGTCGATGCAAATCGTTCGGGTCGCTATACCTTTATCTTTACGTTCCAAACTACTTGGCATGGTACAAAAGAACTTCGTGACGCAGATGGCAATGAGGTTCCTAACAAGTTATACTACACCGTGAAGCCTTATTGGGACGACCCGCGCGCCACGAATGCCGTTGTATACGCCGACGACAAGGAGAGTGTGGGTAAACATCCTATTGTCGCCGATGGGTTCCCTGAAGATGATGGACCACTTATCGCCAAAATGTATAAGCAGCCCGATTTGTATGGAAACATTGGAGATTTCTTTACCATCGACGGAGCGAAATAATGATAAAGACCAGCCTCTCTCTCCCCCGTGAGGGGGGGAGACGAGAGGGAGACAGCCGGGCAGTTTATAGGTGAGTTCTAGAATTCAGCTTTGAACTGCTCTTAGTCTGTCTTAACGTGAGTCCGACGAAAACTAAAAGACATAAAACTCCAGAATGTGAAAAACATCTATCACATCTATCACATCTATCACAAACCCGCTGCTGTAAAGGGATTGGAGAGTGATAGATGGTGTGATAGATGTGATAGATGATTGCCAAAAAGGGGATTTCACACGCATTTTAGGGTCGGAATTCGCGAAAAAAAGCGTTTTTAAACGCAATTCTGAACGACTTTTTGGGAATTCGGAGGCGATTTTGCGAAAATGAATGGTATTTCGAAAGCAATTTCGTACAAACTAACTGCGTCACACAAGCGATGCAACCCGTTTTACACACTTCTACATCAGCTGTGTAATTCATTTACATCGTGGGTGTAATCGTTTTACATCACGCTGTAATCGTTTTACGGCAGTGTGTAACGATGGCAATCGCGCTCGATCTTTGTTATTACAAACATCCCCCCAAAAAAAACATCCGCTTTTCAAGCCTAAAAAAAAGCTTTTTCTGGTTTTTGTAAAATCTAAACACAAAACTGCTCTTATGAGACGTTTTCGACACAAAATTTAAGCATCAGCGATGCAAAAACGGTAAATATTGGTCGATAAAACGCGTTTTTTGCACGGAAATAAGTCGGAAAATGCGTCTCAATCCCCATTTTTCGGGTTCATCTATCACATCTATCACACCATCTATCACTCCCCAATCCCTTTACAGCAGCGGGTTTATGATAGATGTGATAGATGTGATAGATGTTTTTCACATTCTGGAGTTTTATATGTGGGTTCTAAAATTTCGCTTTGAACTATGCTTCGACTTTCCCGGGCGGAAGCAGGCTCGGACGAAGTCCAAGGATGCCCAAAAGAGACAAACATAGACAAAGATAATCCACCTGAATTTGTTGATTATTAGAACACACCTAAATCCAGTGGGCATTATCTTCGTCTGCTCTTGCCTCTTTTGGTTTCACGAACGGCTCACTTGCAGGCCGGTGTGGCTGAGGGTCATTTCCACGAAGCGAGCATTGTCGTTTGGCCGATGCTCCGTGAGGATGCGGCGGATGCGGGCTGCGGCTTCGGGGTCGCGCGCCACCATATACAGGAAGCCTCCACCACCTGCGCCGGGCAGCTTGTAGCCCAGACAGAGGTCGTCCACCAGTCGGGTAAGTGCCTCGATGGCCGGCGGGTTGGTGCCTGCGTCGAGCTGCTGGTTCTGCTGCCACGTCTTGCGCACCAGCGCGCCAAAGGTTTCGAACTGATTCTGCGTCACGGCTTCGTAGAGGTCGAGTGCATGCTGCTTCATCGCGCCGAGGAGTGCCAGGTGGCTTGTCTCGCCGAGGAACATGCCGCGCACTATCTCGGCCAGAATGTGCTTGGCCGTGCGTGTGAGGCCTGTGTAGTAAAGCAGGTGGCAGTCTCTCCATTCGGGCTTGGTGAAGAGTGCGTCGGGCAGCCAGCGTGTGCGGGGTTTCTGGTCGAAGCCTGGGGCGGTCTGCAGGAGTTTGATGCCCGGCAGTATGCCGCCGTATTGGTCTTGCCATCCTCCGCCCGTAGTGAGCATCTGCTCGAGGACGAGTGTGCGGTGACCGATTTCCGTCTGGTCCCATCCGAGTGCGCAGAAGTTGCTCAATGCGCCAAGCACCGTGGCTGCCAGGATGCTGCTCGTGCCTAATCCGCTGCCTGCGGGTACGGCCGAGAAGAGAGTGAGCTCGATGCCGCAGCCGAAACTCTTTAGCTGTGCCTCGAGCGAGGCGTAGCTTCGCATGCTGAACTGCGGGGCAAAGCCTGCCAGACAGAGGGCAGCCTTGGGGATGGAGAACGGCGAGTTGATGCGCATGAAGTCGGACAGCTGTTCGTAGGTCGTCACTTCCTCCATCGCGCCGAGGTCGATGGAGCGCAGGATGATCTTCGGCTCGCGGCTGGGCTTCACGTAGGCCTGTAGCGGTGGCTGTCCATTGAGTTCGACCGCCAGGTTCACTACGTTTCCGCCATTCGTCAGGCAGTAGGGTGGTGTGTCGGTCCATCCGCCGGCCACGTCGATACGTACCGGGCTACGTCCCCAGACGATCTGGTCGGGACAGACACCCATTTGCGGCTCCTGCTTGTGGGAGAGCACCTGCGCCGTGAGGCCCTGTCGCAGCAGGCTGAAGGCCTGGGCTTCGTGCTCGTCGCCCGAGCGACCCTGCAAGCGTCGTAGCTGGGAACGGAACATCTGGTCGCTGATGCGCTTCATGAGCGGTTCGGAGTCGGGGAGCGGAGCCGGTTCGGGGATGTGGCATGCGGCAAACTCGCGTGCGGCATCGGCCAGGTTGAGCTGATAGAAGACGCTGAGGCGATGATTGTCGGCAAGTGCCGGCCACGAGGCGGCCCGCATGGCGACACGCTGTGCGCAGAGTCGGCGCAGATTGGCCTGCGCGCTGATTTCCTCGGCCGAGAGCTTGCGGGCGCGTTTCCATAGTGCCTCTCCTTCGGCATGTCCCGGGCTGTCGATCATGTAGTGGAGCATCTGCCCCATCTCAGCCATCGAGGCGGCGACGGGGAAGAGGCGTGCCGTCTGCATGTCCTCGCTGCCCTCGATTTGTTGGGCAGTGAGATGCCGGGCAGCCAGCCATTCGGCGACGGGCTGTCCCATGTATTGCGTCTCCTTGTCGGCAAGGCTGCCGCGGAAGGCATCGTGGAATCCGTAGGGACGCAGCACATAGTCCTGCGCGCCCAATGGCACGACATCGATGCAGACGCCTCGGGGTAGTGCCAGTTGCCAGTCGTTCTCGGGCACGCCGGTGATGATGTGGTCGGCCGAGAGCTGCCAGCCGTTGCCGAGCATGCTGTTCTCGACCCACACGTTTTCGTTGGCTGTCGTGAGCGGCTGTGCGAGCTGGGCATTCTGTACGAAAAGGCTGGGATGCGGCTTCATGCCGAGGCGGGTGAAGGCGCGCTGGTCGTGAACGCGGTTCTGTATGGCCATCGTGCTGCGGATGATGTCGGCCGACGTGCCGAAATGGTAGAACTCGCCTTCGGGCAGGGGCAGGATGGCCACGCTGAGGTCGGCGAGCAAGGGATCGGGCTGTGAGGGATGGTTGCCGAGAGCGCGTCCGAAGTCGGCATAGAGGTCGTAGGCCTGCAGCGTGCCGTCGGTCGCACGGCATTTCTGCATGAGGCGTTCGACGGCGCGGTCGCTCAGGAGCCAGATGCCGATGTCGAGCAGGAAAAGATGGGTGGGGGCAAGCGTGGCGAGGCATTCCATCGACGGCTTCTGCAGCATGAAGTCGAGGCGGTCGGGTGTCTCGCGGCGCGAGAGATAGACACCATGCCGTGTGGCTACTGTGGCATCGCTCCAAAGGCCGTAGCAGATAACGTCGGCCTCGGGTATCTCCTGCAAGCGTCCGGCACGCACCAAGACATCGCCGCTCACCACCATTGTGTGTAGCGACTTCGGTGCATGCTCCATGATGCGCTGGCAGAGTGGGAGTTGCAACTCGAGCAGGTTCTGCCCCAGGCGTTGGCCGCGTGTCCATCGGAATACGGGAACAGGTGTCAGTATCTTGCCGCTCGGTGCATAGGCCGGCAGTCGGCGGCTTTGTCCGCCGGCATGCATCAAGAGGCGTGGCCTTTGTGCCAGCCATTCGTGGAAGTCGGATTGTGGTGCTTCGTGCCGATGACACTCCTCGAGCAGCCATATCGTCCCGCCGCCCGAACCGAGCCGCTGTCCGACAGGGTCGGACGTGCAGAAGAATTCGTCGTGCGGCAGCGATGTAACATCGTGGAAACTCTCCACGAGATTGGGAGGGAGGGAGAGAAGGAAGGACCCCTTCCCCTGCCCTCCCTGAGGGGAGGGAGTAATTACATTTGGCATAAGCAGAGTCTAAAAAGCTTCGTCGTGGAGCCCGTATTCCTACTCCTCGCTCAACTGCCTGATGCGCTGCTCCTCCGAGAGTTTGCAGACGAGCAGCGAACCCTCCTTTTCGGCCACGATGTAGCCGTCGAGGCCCTGCACCACGACACGCTTCTCGCCCGTGGTGTGGATGATGCAGTTGGTAGTATCGGCTGTGACAATCTTGGGTCCGATGCAGGCATTGCCGTGGTTGTCGCGCGGCGAGTTCTGCAGCAGCGAACCCCAGGTGCCCAGGTCGCTCCATCCGAAGTCAGCGGGGAATACGAATATCTCCTCAGCCTTCTCCAGAATGGCATAATCGACCGAGATGGCTTCGCACTTCGGGAAGCGCTCGTCGATGAGGCGCTGTTCCTCGTCGGTACCGTAGTAGGGGAGCAGGTCTTCGAAGATGGCCGAAATATCCGGCTGATAGATGCGGAAAGCATTCACGATGGTGCTCACGCTCCACAGGAAGATACCGGCGTTCCAGAAGAAGTAGTTGTGCTGAATGTATTGCTGTGCTGTCTCCTCGTCGGGCTTCTCGTGGAAGGCATCGACGCGGAATATCTCCTTGTTGCGTGCGGTGGAGTAGGCCAGGTCGGCCTGAATGTATCCGTAGCCCGTCTCGGGTCGTGTGGGCTTCATGCCGAGGGTGACGATGGCATCGGTCTCGCCCACGAACTTCAATCCCGAGCGCACCACGCGGCGGAACTCTTCGACGTCCATCACGATGTGGTCGCTGGGCGTCACCACGATGCATGCCTGCGGATCCTGTGCCTTTATACGCCAGCTTACGTAGGCTATGCACGGGGCCGTGTTCCTGCGGCACGGCTCCATGAGGATATGATTCGGGGCCACCTCGGGCAACTGTGCGCGAACGAGTGCTGCATACGAAGCCGACGTGACCACCCATACATTCTCAGGTGGCACCACGCCGCGAAAACGGTCGTAGGTCAGTTGGATGAATGTCTTGCCACAGCCCATTACATCGCAGAACTGCTTCGGCATTTCCTTCGTACTCATCGGCCAGAATCGGCTACCCACGCCGCCGGCCATTATCACCAAATGATTGTTCATTGCCAGTCCCTCCTCTTGTGTTGTTATTTTTAGAACCCGTCTTATGCTTTCTGCCTACAAAAGTACACATTTCTTTTGGAAAGCGATGCAGAGGGGGGCAGTTTATTTTGTTAACATGCACGTTTTGTGCATTATTACGTATGAAAACGCTTTCAAGATACGGAGCAAGCGTGCCTATCGGCCTCGAAAGTATTCGATGACGCGCCGCAGGCCTTCCTCGAGCGTGATGTGCGGTTCCCAACCGAGTTTCTCGCGAGCAAGCGTGATGTCAGGCTTGCGTTGTCTGGGGTCGTCGGCAGGCAGCGGCTTGTAGATGATGGGGCTTTTTGAGCCTGTCAGGCGGATTACCATCTCGGCCAGCTCGCGCATAGTGAACTCGGCAGGGTTGCCCAGGTTCACGGGTCCCGTAAAGCTGTCTTCGGTGTCCATCATGCGCACCATGCCCTCGACGAGGTCGTCCACGTATTGGAACGACCGTGTCTGCTGTCCGTCGCCATAGATGGTGATGGGCTCGTCATTCAGGGCGGCGACGATAAAGTTGGTGACGACGCGTCCGTCGTGTGCCTGCATGTGCGTACCGTAGGTATTGAAGATGCGGATGATCTTCGTGCGCACACCATGCAGGCGGTGGTAGTCCATTGCCAGCGTCTCGGCGCAGCGTTTTCCCTCGTCGTAGCAAGAACGGCTGCCGATGGGATTCACGTTGCCCCAATACGTCTCGGGCTGAGGGTGTATCGAGGGATCGCCATACACTTCGCTTGTCGAGGCATGGAGAATCTTGGCATGCGTTCGGCGTGCCAGGCCGCACATGTGGTAGGTGCCGAAGACTGCGGTCTTAGTGGTCTGGATGGGGTCGTACTGATAGTGGATGGGGCTGGCGGGACAGGCCAGATTGTATATCTCATCGACTTCGCACCAATAAGGCTGGATGACGTCATGGCGCACCAGTTCGAAGTTCGGTTCGCGCAGCAGGTCCCATACGTTCTCCTTGCTGCCGGTATAGAAATTGTCGAGCGCCAGCACGTCGTGGCCGTCGCGCACCAATCGTTTACAGAGATGGGAGCCAATGAAGCCCGCTCCTCCCGTAACCAGTATTCTTTTCAT
>JAILBW010000198.1 GCA_024680695.1 Bacteroidaceae bacterium | reverse complement strand
CCTTTGGCCGCCGAAAACAGGCAAAACAGCCCATTCCGCCACTTTCCATCGCAGTGCCGCTCAGTCGCGAATCATACTGAAGATGTTGAATAGTAATATATTACGAAAGGTAATGTCATCCTCGGATTTTGCATTTTGCATTTTGCATTTGGAAAAAATATGGGAAGTACACTGCATCAACTCCCTTGCAAAAATATCCATTTGCAAAATGCAAAATGCAAAATCGACTACTTGCTGCAAGGGGCTGTTAATGCCCAATATGCTACATGCTCCGAGAGGTTTAACATCGTTTTCTGGCTATTTTGCGTGCCCACATCGTGTTGTTAGCGTCCCTGACCTTCCATCTGCTTGCCACGGCGGTGTTCATCATCGCTGCCATCGCTCGGAAATAATCGAATAGGCCTACATGCATTCGCGATAGAAGTCGAGCATATCCATGATGTCCTCTTTCGTGGCATGCTGATTGATGCGGATGTCGCCGATGTCGGCAAGAAGGGTGAAATTGATGATGCCTCCCTCGTTCTTCTTGTCGTGGGTCATTAAGTCGTAGAGGCGGTCGTAGTGGCGGCAGTCAAATGGGAATGTGCCATAGTGCGAGCGGACGAATTGGATGGTCTGCGTGAGCTGCTGTTTGGGAAAGCCGGCAAGCTTGGCGCTCAGGTAGAGTTCGCATACCAGTCCCCATGCCACTGCATAGCCGTGAAGTACGGGCTTGCTTCGTTCCAGAGCCATGCTTTCGAAGGCGTGGCCCACGGTGTGACCCAGGTTCAGTGCCTTGCGAATGCCCTGCTCGGTGGGATCCTGCGTGACGATTCGCTCCTTGATGGCTACGCTGTGGGCCACCATTCCGCCAAGTGTAGCGTAATCGATGTCTTCGAGGTCGAAGCGTAGCAACTCTGCCCAGTGGGCCTTGTCGCTGATGAGGCCATGTTTGAGCATCTCGGCATAGCCCGACAGCATGTTTTGGTCATTGAGTGTGCGCAGGAACACACTGTCGAGCAGCACAGTATGCGCGCAGTTGAAGACCCCGATCTCGTTCTTCAGCCCGCCGAAGTTGATGCCCGTCTTTCCGCCCACGGCAGCATCGACCATGCTGAGCAGGGTAGTGGGGATGTTGATGAAAGCGATGCCGCGCTTGAAGGTGCTTGCGGCAAAGCCTCCGAGGTCGGTGACCATGCCGCCTCCCAGATTGACGAGCAGACTGTGGCGGCTGGCTCCCCCCTGTTGCAAGGCAGTCCACACTTGGGACAACGTCTCGAGCGTCTTGTGCTCGTCGGTGGCACCGATGGTGATGAGTGTGGCTTGGCGCATGCAGGGATAGGCACTGAGCAGAGGCCAGCATAGTTGGGCGGTGGTGGTGTCGGCAAGGACGAACAGACGGTCGTGGGGACACTGGGCAATGGCCTGTGTCAGGTCGGCCTCCAGATTATGGCAAATGATGATTTCCTGTGTCATATTACGTTTATCCGAGAAGCAAAGGTACGATGTTTATACATAAATGACAAAGAAAATCCTTAAAATATGATAAAAAAGCCGTAACTTTGCGCCGCAAGATTAAACCCTGAATCCCGAATGGAATCAAAAAATCGGATTTGACACAAAATGCATAATAATATTTCCCGAAGAACAATCAAGACGAACCAATGAAGACGAGATTAATACTGTGGTTGCTACTGGGCATCTGCCCCGGACTGATATGGGCACAGAAGGTAACGGTGAGTGGAGTGATTCAGGATGCAGCCACGGAGGAAACGCTTCCTGGTGCGTCGGTGGTTTTGCTTTCGCGCAAGGATAGTGTGCAGGTCGTCGGCGCCTCGACAAATCTTGAGGGAAAGTTCACCCTCCCGGCTGTGAAGCAGGGGAACTACATTCTGCGCGTAAGTTTCGTGGGATACCTGACGCAATACAAGAACCTGCTGCTCACGAAGAAGGAGCCCACCGTCGATGTGGGTACCCTTAAGCTGGAGGAGGATTCCAGAATGCTCTCCGAGACGGAAGTGGTGGCCAAGCTGGCTCAGATGGAGATGAAGGCGGATACCTTTATATATAATGCTGATGCATTCCGCCTGCCCGAAGGTTCAAATCTGGAGGAACTGGTGAAGAAGTTGCCGGGCGCCGAGGTCGACGACGACGGAACGATCCGCATCAACGGCAAGACGGTGAGCAAGATTATGGTCGAGGGCAAGGACTACTTCGAAGGCGACACGAAGATGGCTATGAAGAACTTCTCGTCGAAGCTCATCAAGAAGCTGAAGGCCTACGACAGGAAGAGCGACTACACCCGCATCACCGGCATCGACGACGGCGAGGAGCAAACCGTGCTGGACCTCACCGTGCAGAAGGGAGCCAAGGAGGGCTGGCTCATCAACACCGACCTGGCCTATGGTACCGAGGACCGCTATGCGACGTCGATGGGCATACAACGTTTTATGGACAACTATCGTGTCTCTCTCCTTGGCTCGGCCAATAATACCAACGACCGCGGATATGGCGGCGGAGGCGGCCGCGGCGGATGGGGCGGCGGAGGCATCGTCAAGAGCCAGATGGCCGGCATCGACGCTGTGTGGGAGAACGGCAAGCAGGAATACACCGACGGCTTCATGCGCGTCGGCGGCAATGTGCGGTGGAACCACTCCAGCTCCAACTCCTTGTCGAAGAGCAACAGCGAAATGTTCCTGGACAATGTGCACTCGACCTTCAGCAACAGCATGAACCAGTCGGAGAACAATCGGATGAACGTCGGGTCGCGCCTTCGCTTCCAGTGGATGATTGACTCGCTGACGCACTTCTCCTTTAATCCCAGTTTCAACATTTCCAAGTCCGACAGCCACGGAGCCAATCGCAGTGTGACCTTCAACAGCGACCCTTACGAGTTCTTCCAGAATCCCTTGGAGGAGTATGATCTTGCGGGCAACGTTGCCATTCGTGACAGCATCACCGTGAATGGCAGCAATCGCACCAATAAGAGTGATGGCAACAACCGCAATGCAGAGTTCAGGACGCAGCTGAACCGTCGGTTGGGCAAGCCCGGCCGCAATATTACGCTGGACGGCGGAGCCAGTTATTCGAAGAGCGAGAACACCTCGTTCAGCCGCAACGAGATCAGTTATTTCCAGCAGAATCGCAACGACTTTACCAACCAGTACAACCTCTCGCCCTCCACCGGCTACGACTGGCGCACCCGGCTCAGCTATTCCGAGCCGATTATCGGTGCCCTGAACATCCAATTCAACTATCAGTATCAATATCGCTACAGCGACGGCGACCGCAGTATGTACAGCATCGACAGTCTGCTCACGAAGTTCCCCGGCAATTACACTGCCGAACAGCTCTATCTGGGCTACCTGCCCGGTCTCGACAGTCTCGACTATGTCCGCAACCTCGAGAACAGCCAGTATGCCACCTATCGCGAGAACAACCACGAAGCCAACGTCTGGCTGCGCTACAATGTGGGCGAGAACCGCGTGAATATCGGAGTCAGCTTCCAGCCTCAGACCACCCACATGGACTATGCCAAGAATCTTCTGGACACCACCGTCGTGCGCCACACCTTCAACTGGGCACCCCGCATCGACTACCGCTGGAAGTTCAGCAATACCGGACAGCTCCGCGTACGACTCTTCGGCTGGATGCAGCAGCCAGGCATCACCAGCCTGCTCGAGGTCACCGACAGCAGCGACCCGCTGAACGTCAGCACTGGTAATTCCGGACTGCGCAGTAGCTGGAACAATAACATGAACGTGGAGTACAATGACTACATCCCGGCCCGACAGATGGGATGGCACGCCAATGCATGGTTCAGCCACACGAAGAACAGCATCAGCAGCGCTACTATATATAATACGGAGACGGGTGCACGATATACCCGACCGATGAACATCGACGGCAACTGGAACACCAGCGGCAACATGGGATTCAACACCGCTCTAGGCAGCAAGAAGGCCTTCAACTTCAATACGAACATGGATGTCGGCTATTCGCACAATGTGGGATACATGAGCAGCAATAGTGACGGCAGCAACTGGGGAAATATCTATAAGCCAGACGGTTCGGTGAATATGGACTACATCTTCAGCATCGTTGCCCTGCAGAAGTCCACGTCAAAGAATACGAACTTTGGCGACTGGACGCGCATCAACTACCGCAACGACCTCCTCGAGGTGGGCGTGAACGGCAGCGTTCGCTACTCGCATGCCCGGAATAATGTGCAGAAGAATGCGAACCTCGACTCATGGAACTTCAGCTATGGCGGCAATTTCCAGATAAACACCCCTTGGGGCATGGCTCTCAGCACAGACATCAGCCAGCAGAGTCGTCGCGGCTACGAGGATGCCAGCATGAACACCAACGAACTCATCTGGAACATGCAGCTGAGTCAGAGTTTCCTGAAGGGTAAGGCTGCTACCGTAAGTCTGCAGTGGTTCGACATCCTGCGCGAGCGCAGCAACATCAGCCGCAACATCTCGGCCTACTCCCGCAGCAATTCGTGGAACAATGCCATCCATAGCTACGTCATGGCCCACTTCATCTATCGTCTCGACCTTCGGGCCAGCAAGAACCAGAACCAGCGCGACGGCTGGGGCGGCGGCTGGGGCGGTCGCGGCTGGGGCGGCCGTGGCGGATGGTAATCCCCTGAGTTAGTGGGCGCCCCTGTGGATTAAGGTGGGCTTATCAGGAATCTCCATCCTGCGGAAGAGCGAGTTCCTATCAAGTTAAGAGTACGCTCTTGCTGGCCTAAGAACGCGATCTTATCGGCGCAGGAATACGATCATAGCGCCTCATAGTTTCTCCCCATAGCACAAATCGCCACAGTCGCCGAAGCCGGGGACGATGTATTTTTGCGCATTCATGCCTGGGTCGATGGCGGCGCACCAAAGCGTGGTCTCGGCACTGACATTCTTCTCCAACATCTCCACACCCTCGGGCGTACCGATAACGCAGGCAATATGCACACAGGCGGGATG
>JAILBW010000197.1 GCA_024680695.1 Bacteroidaceae bacterium | reverse complement strand
ACTTTGGCCGGAGTCCCCTCTTCGCGAGTTTCTATTTCGAGCATGACAACCTCCAGTACCGCCGTTTTGACTGCTGGTACACCCGCACAATCTTCGGTTCGTCCATCCTGCCGTGGCTGAAGGCCGATGTCGCCTACGACTACATACAGGAGCGTTCGTGCCTGGTGCATCGCGCTATCCTGGATGTAACGGCCACCATGAAAGAAGGGCCGCTCAAACTGTCGCTCCGCGAGCGTTACCTGCATTCGTGGATACCCGAGGAGAACGCCCAGGACAACGAACTGCGTTCGCGTCTCAAGGTCCAGTACGCCATTCCCCGCAGCCGTTTCTCGCCCTATCTGGCCATCGAGGTGTTCACCTGGGGCGACCGCTGGCGCAAGACGCGCCACTATATGGCTTGCGACTACGACCTCACTCGCCATGTCCAGCTCGAAGCTTACTATCTCTACTATGCCCACAAGGCTCACCCCGCTCAGCACATCATTGGAGCCGGCGTCAATCTCTTCTTCTGAGGAGAGCCTGTTTATGTGGGGGACCATCGCCTTTTATTATTCTTCGTACTAAAAGCCAAATGTGATTTGGCTCTGCCCTCGCTTACTCACAGCTCTCATGGGACTTGTTTTTGGTGCTCATGAGAGCCTACACAAAGCCTACACAGATTTACGATTAAAGGCGGGCTCCAAATTCAGAACCCGCCTTTAATGCACTTGTGTGGATATTCGCTTCTGTCGCTACTCCTTATCGAGCAGGAGCTTCATCACCTCGAGGGCCGACTTGGCGACGGAGGTGCCGGGACCGAAGATGGCGGCAACACCTGCCTTGTAGAGGAAGTCGTAGTCCTGAGCGGGGATGACACCTCCGGCGGTGACCATGATGTCCTCGCGACCCAGCTTCTTCAGTTCGGCGATTACCTGCGGGATGAGCGTCTTGTGACCAGCAGCCAGTGAGCTGGCACCCAGTACGTTCACGTCGTTCTCGACAGCCTGACGGGCAGCCTCTTCGGGAGTCTGGAACAGCGGACCCATATCCACGTCGAAGCCGCAGTCGGCATAGCCGGTGGCTACCACCTTGGCGCCGCGGTCGTGGCCGTCCTGACCCATCTTGGCAATCATGATGCGGGGGCGGCGTCCCTCGCGCTTTGCAAATTCCTCGGTCAAGCGGCAGGCTTCCTCGAAGTCCTTGTCGCTCTTGCTTTCACTGCTATACACGCCTGAAATAGTTCTGATTACTGCTTTGTAACGTCCCACGATGGCCTCGCAGGCGTCGCTGATTTCTCCCAAGGTGGCGCGATGGCCGGCAGCCGTAACGGCGAGGTCGAGCAGGTTGTGCTCCGACTTCTTGCCCTCGTTGAACTCGCGCACACATTCCGTAATGGCCTCCAGGTCTTTCTTCACCTGGGCCTCGTCGCGCTTTGCACGGAGTTGCTTGAGGCTCTCCTCCTGCTGCAGGCGTACGGCGGTGTTGTCAATCTCCAGAATGTCGATGGGATCTTCGTGGTCGAGGCGATACTTGTTTACGCCGACGATGGTCTGTACGCCCGAGTCGATGCGCGCCTGAGTGCGGGCTGCAGCCTCCTCGATGCGCATCTTGGGCAGGCCGGTCTCGATGGCCTTGGCCATACCGCCCAGCTTCTCGATTTCCTGAATATGCTCCCAAGCCTTGTGAACGAGTTCGTCGGTCAGCTTCTCCACGTAGTAAGAGCCAGCCCACGGGTCGATGTGCTTGCACACCTGCGTCTCGTTCTGGATGTATATCTGCGTGTTACGAGCGATGCGGGCCGAGAAGTCGGTGGGCAGTGCGATGGCCTCGTCGAGGGCGTTGGTGTGCAGCGACTGGGTGTGTCCCAGCACGGCAGCCATTGCCTCGATGCAGGTGCGTCCCACGTTGTTGAAGGGATCCTGCTCGGTGAGCGACCAGCAGGAGGTCTGCGAGTGAGTCCGCAGCGCCATCGACTTGGGGTTCTTGGCACCGAACGACTTCACGATCTTGGCCCACAGCAGACGGCCGGCACGCATCTTGGCGATCTCCATGAAGTGGTTCACGCCGATGGCCCAGAAGAAACTGAGGCGCGGCGCAAACGCATCCACGTCGATACCGGCGTTGATACCTGCGCGCAGGTAGTCCATACCGTCGGCCAGCGTGTAGGCCAGCTCGATGTCGGCCGTAGCACCTGCCTCCTGCATGTGGTAGCCGGAGATGGAGATGGAGTTGAACTTCGGCATCTTCTGCGAGGTGAACTCGAAGATGTCGGCGATAATCTTCATCGAGAATGCGGGCGGATAGATGTAGGTGTTACGCACCATGAACTCCTTCAGAATGTCGTTCTGGATGGTACCAGCCATCTCCTCGAGTTGTGCACCCTGCTCCAGTCCGGCGTTGATGTAGAACGCCAGTACAGGCAGTACGGCGCCGTTCATCGTCATGGATACGGACATCTTGTTCAGGGGAATACCGTCGAAGAGCACCTTCATGTTCTCCAGCGAGCAGATGCTCACGCCGGCCTTACCCACATCGCCCACCACGCGGGCATTGTCGGGGTCGTAGCCGCGATGCGTGGGCAGGTCGAAGGCTACGGAGAGGCCCTTCTGGCCGCTGGCCAGGTTGCGACGATAGAAAGCATTGGACTCCTCAGCGGTGGAGAAGCCGGCATACTGACGGATAGTCCACGGGCGGAAGGGGTACATCATACTGTACGGACCACGCAGGAAGGGCGGGATGCCGGCTGCAAAGTCGAGGTGCTCCATCCCTTCGAGGTCCTCTTTCGTGTAAACGGGCTGAATGTCTATCTGCTCGGGAGTCTTCCAGTTGGCAGAGATGCCATTCTCCTTTTGCCAGTCAAGGCCGTTCTTGGCTTCAATCCCGGCAAAGATGTCAATGTCTTTGAAA
>JAILBW010000173.1 GCA_024680695.1 Bacteroidaceae bacterium | reverse complement strand
CCAAGCGACCCCTCGGTCAATTCTGCGCGATTCTGGAGCAATTACGACGCTTCGCGAGGGTCGGAACGACGTGTCGCGGAGGCCGGAAGAACACTTTCCTGGGGGAAAAACAACGTGCCGCTCTGAGCAGGTTCACACTTCGCATCAATCTGTAGAGGGCAATATGTAAAGAAAAATAGCCTCACAATCCCATTCTGTTCCTATATAAAGGGCGCTAAAGCAGAGGCGAGCAGCAACTGCCACTCGCCTCAACCAGTACACCCGTAGGGAATCGAACCCTAATCTGAAGAACCGGAATCTTCCATTCTATCCATTGAACTACGGATGCTCGACGCGCTCAAACTTCGATGCTCCGAAGAGACATTCGGAAGGTCTTTGCGCGAATTCGACTGCAAAGGTACGAATAAGTGAGTAAAGTGCAAAAGGAAAAACACTTTTTTTCATTCTCGGCTTTCCGGGGAAGGTGCTGCGCAAGACCCTTCCATGCATCGACACAATGAAAGAAAAGAAAGGGCGTTTACTCGCTTTTTAACACCACAAGGCAAGAAAATTCGCATTGCAAGTAAAGATTTCCGTCGAAACATTTTACAGTTTGAAGCAAAAGATGTAACTTTGCGAATAAAAATGTAAGAACGTACTCACAAAAGCATCCGGCATCATGAGCAAACTAACGAAGCCAGAGGGCTACCACGCCCTGCTCGACCTGAAGCAGACAGAAATCGGTATCAAGAAAATAAAGGACTTCTTCCTGAGCAGCCTCAGCACCGAACTGCGGCTGCGACGGGTGACTGCTCCCCTATTCGTCCTGCGCGGCCTGGGCATCAACGACGACCTGAACGGCGTAGAACGACCCGTCACATTCCCCATCAAGGACATGGGAGAATCGGTGGCCGAGGTGGTTCACAGCCTGGCCAAGTGGAAGCGCCTCACGCTGGCCGAATATGCCGTGAACCCAGGCTTTGGCATCGTCACCGACATGAATGCCATCCGCGCCGACGAGGAACTCGACAACCTGCACAGCCTCTACGTGGACCAGTGGGACTGGGAGCGCGTAATGCGCCGCGAGGACCGCAACGTGGCCTACCTGAAGAAGATTGTACGCAAGATATACAGCGCCATCCTGCGCACCGAGTTCTACATCTACGAGACGTTCCCGCAGCTGAAGCCCTACCTGCCCGAGGATATCTACTTCATCCACAGCGAGGAACTGCGTCGAATGTATCCCGATGCCACACCCAAGGAGCGCGAGCACCTCATCTGCCGGGAGCATGGTGCAGTCTTCATCATCGGCATCGGCGGACGCCTTGGCGACGGGCAGGAGCACGACCTGCGGGCACCCGACTACGACGACTGGAGTACACCCAACGAGGAAGGCTTCGAGGGACTGAACGGCGACCTGCTTGTCTGGTATCCGGTGCTGGGCCGCAGCGTGGAGCTGAGCAGCATGGGCATCCGCGTAGACAAGGAATCGCTCCTGCGCCAGCTAGCCATCCAGCACAAGGAGGAGCGCTGCAGCCTCTACTTCCACCGACGCCTGCTCGAGGATTCGCTGCCCCTGAGCATCGGCGGAGGCATCGGACAGAGCCGTCTGTGCATGATCCTGCTCCACAAGGGACACATCGGCGAGACGCAAGCCAGCATCTGGCCCGACCAGATGCGCCGCGAATGCCGCGAAGCGGGGATGATGCTGATATAGAGGGGCGACAGAGAAAATACCAATAACCAATCATAAAAACGAATGAGACAAGAACAACGGTTTTTCAAGAAGAAGGCGGTGAAGTGGCATCGCTTCGAGAACCGCGGCTACTGTGCCTTCGCGAGCCTGAAGCGGGTGGTGTGCATCGGCATTCTGAGTGCATCCACGCTGAGCATCGCGGCCAAGGCACAGGAAACGCAAGGCGGCTCGGCCACCCAGCAGCCAGTCCACGAGGGCGACGAGCAAGAGGAACAGCGGCTCGACGAACTGACGGTCAGCGGCTCGATGGCACCACTCTCGCTGCTGCAGTCGGCACGCATCGTGGGCGTACTGAGTCGCGAAGACATTCAACAATCTGGCGCGCAAAGCGTAAACGACCTGTTCAAATTAGCCCCGGGCGTCGATGTCCGTCAGCGCGGAGGCTTTGGTATTCAGACGGACATCAGCATCGACGGAGGCACTTTTGACCAAATCACCATCCTCCTGAACGGTGTGAACATCACCAACCCACATACTGGACACCTCTCGGCCGACTTTCCGGTAAGCATCAGCGACATCGAGCGCATCGAGATACTGGAGGGAGCGGCCAGCCGCGTTTATGGCAGCACAGCCTTCGGCGGTGCACTCAACATCGTCACCCGCCGCGACCCGTCGGCCTCGGCCACCGTCGGCATGCGGGGCGGCTCGTTCGGCACATTCGATGCCGAGGCGCGAGGAAGCCTCAAACTGCTCGACTCGCACCACCGGCTCAGCGGCGGCGGCGGACGCAGCGACGGCGGCACCGCCAACAGCGACTGGCGGCGAGGGCAGCTCTACTATCAGGGCGACCTCGACCGAAAGGACTTCTCGCTCGACTGGCAGTTCGGCTTCAGCCGTAAGGCCTACGGTGCAAATACCTTCTACAGCGCCACCTATCCCGACCAGTTCGAGCGCAACGAGCGTTACATCGCAAGTGTGAGCGGCGAGACAAAGGGTGTGTTCCGCTTCACTCCGAAGGCCTACTGGCAGCGCTCGTACGACAACTTCGAGCTGGTGCGCGGCAAACGCTTCGGCGAGAACTTCCACCGCACCGATATCCACGGTATCCAGCTGGGCGGACACATTGCATGGCTGGGAGGACGCACAGCCGTGGCCACCGAGATGCGCCACGAAGGCATACTGAGCACTAGCCTCGGCCACGACCTCGACGCGGGCGCGCGCGTAAGCGTGCATAATAATAAAGGTATAGACTATACGCGGGAAGACAACCGCACAAACGTCTCCTTCTCGCTCGAACATAACATCCTGCTCCCCCACTGGACGCTGAGTGCCGGACTGCTGGCCAACATGAACACCTGCATCGACCACCGCTTCCGACTCTATCCCGGTGCCGACCTGGCCTGGCGACCGGACACCCGCTGGAAGGTGTCGCTGTCGTACAACAAAGGACTGCGCCTGCCCACATTCACCGACCTCTACTACAAGAGCCCGACCCACAACGGGAACACCGATCTGCGAGCCGAGGAAAACCATTCGCTGCAACTGGCCGCAAGATACAGCGGACGCGGATTCAGTACGACTGTGCGCGGCTTCCACCATCGCGGTCGCAGGCTCATCGACTGGGTGATGTACTCGGCCGACGATACGTATCATAGTGCGAACTTCAACCTCGACAACAGCGGTCTGCAGGGCGAAGTGACACTCGACCTTCCGCAACTGCTCGGCAAGAACGTCTTCGTGGAAGGCATCCGGGTGGGCTACACTTACATGCATCAGAAGCGCCACGACCACACCCCCATCTATCGCAGCAACTACGCGATGGAATACCTGCGCCACAAGCTGGTGGCAAGCCTCCACCACCGCATCGTCTCGCACCTCTCCGCCACATGGAACCTGCGATGGCAGGACCGCATGGGGCAGTACATTCGCTTCGGTACTACATACACCGACCCGGCCACCGGCTTCCTGCGCGCACAGACCGACGGCAGGCTCGTGGACTACACTCCCTACGCCACACTCGACGTAAAGCTACAGTGGACGGGAAGCCGATACCGAATCTTCGTCGAAGGCACAAACGTCACGGCCCGTCGCTACTACGACCTCTCGGGTGTGCGGCAACCGGGAGCGTGGGTAATGGCTGGCGCTGCATGGGATTTCTGAAAGAGTGAGCGAGAGGAAAGTGAAGCTCGCTTCGACTTTTCCGAGAGGGAACAGGCTCGAACGAAGGTTAAGGCTGCGAGTGAGCGAGAGGAAAGTGAAGCTCGTTTCGACTTTCCTGAGCGGGAGCAGGCTCGAACGTAGTTCAAGGCTGCGAATAAGCGAGAGGAAAGTGAAGCTTGCTTCGACTTTCCCGAGTGTGAGCAGGCTCAACCGAAGGTTAAATGCAAAATGCAAAATGCAAAATGCAAAAACCACAAAAACTTTTGGCTTTTCACTCGTTTATTCGTAACTTTGTGACGAGATACGACAAAACTCATACAGATATGTACACCACGAACGAGATCAAGACGATGAATCGCGCGGCCGACGACATCCGAATACTGGCTGCAGCAATGGTCGAGAAGGCACGAAGCGGACATCCCGGCGGTGCAATGGGAGGTGCGGACTTCATCAACGTCCTCTATGCCGAACACCTTGTGTATGACCCTGATTGCCAAGAGTGGGAAGGAAGAGACCGCTTCTTCCTCGACCCCGGCCACATGGCACCGATGCTCTATGCACAGCTCACGCTGACGGGCAAGTTCACGATGGACGAGATACAGCAGTTGCGCCAATGGGGCTCCCCCACCCCAGGCCATCCCGAACGTTGCGTCGAACGTGGCATTGAGAACAGTTCGGGTCCGCTCGGGCAGGGGCATGCCTACGCCGTAGGAGCCGCCATCGCCGCCAAGTTTCTGGCCGCTCGCACCGGCAACCCGACCTTCACCCGCGAAACCATCTATGCCTACATCAGCGACGGCGGCATTCAGGAGGAAGTGAGCCTGGGAGCTGCTCGCATTGCCGGCACCTTGGGACTGGACAACCTCGTGATGTTCTACGATGCAAATGAGATACAGCTATCCACCGAGACGCGCATTGTAACGAATGAAGACGTCGCAGCCCGCTATCGTGCCCTCGGCTGGGAAGTGAAGGAGATCGACGGAAATGATGTGGCGGAGATTCGCGCTGCACTCGCTTGGGCAAAGGCTGTCGAAGGCAGTCCCGCCCTCATCATCGGGCACTGCGTCATGGGCAAAGGAGCCCGGCAGGCCGACGGCAGCAGCTACGAGCACTCATGTAAGACACACGTTGCGCCACTCGGCGGCGACGCATATCGCAATACGATACTGAATCTGGGCGGCAATCCCGATGCACCCTTCGCCATACATCCCGAGGTGGAGGCTCTCTACGCACAGCGCAAGGAGGTCCTGCGCACACTCGCTGCCGAACGCCATCGCGAAGAGAAGTCGTGGGCCGATGCCAATCCCGAAATTGCACGGAAGCAAGCCGACTGGTTTGCAGGCCGTTTGCCACAGCTCGACTGGAAAATCGAACAGAAAGCGGGCGATGCTACACGAAATGCCTCCTCGCGATGCCTCGCGATGCTTGCAAATAGCGTGCCGAATATGGTGTGCTCGTCGGCCGACCTCTCCAACTCGGACAAGACCGACGGATTCCTGAAGCAGACTCGCGCCATGCAGCGTGGTGACTTCGGCGGTGCCTTCCTGCAAGCCGGCGTCTCGGAACTCACGATGGCATGCCTCGCTATGGGCATGGCTCTGCACGGCGGTGTGGTTGCCGCTTGCGCCACATTCTTCGTCTTCAGCGACTACATGAAGCCCGCCATCCGCATGGCCGCCCTCATGCAGTTGCCCGTGAAGTTCATCTTCTCTCACGATGCATTCCGCGTAGGCGAGGACGGTCCTACCCACGAACCGGTGGAGCAGGAAGCCCAGCTGCGCCTCTTGGAGAAGATGCGCAACCACGCCGGACAGCCCTCGATGCTCGTTCTGCGTCCGGCCGATGTCGAATCCACGACGCGTTGCTGGCAGCTCGCAATGGAGAACAGCCAGACGCCTACCGCACTCATCCTGAGCAGGCAGAACATCGAGAACCTGCCGGACGGAACTCCCTACGACGACGAACGCTTCGGTGCCTACATCGTAGCCGAGAGCGACGAGAATCCACAGGTGGTGATGCTTGGCAGCGGCTCGGAGGTGAGCACACTCTGCGCAGGCGCCCGTATGCTTAGGGCTGACGGCCTGCGCATCCGTGTGGTCAGCGTGTCCAGCGAAGGCCTCTTCCGCCAGCAGCCGCTCGACTATCAGCAGCAGATTGTGCCGCAGGGCAGCCTCATCTTCGGACTCACCGCCGGCCTGCCCGTCACGCTGCAGAGTTTCCTCGTAGGTGCCGCACCCGCAAGCCGCATCTGGGGATTAGAGAGCTTCGGATTCTCGGCACCCTATAAGGTGCTGGACGAGAAACTGGGCTTCACAGCAGAAAACGTCTATAACCAAGTACGACAGATGCTCGCATGAGAACGATTGGCTTTGCCAGCGACCACGCCGGCTTTCCGTTAAAGGAACACGCAAAGGAGTATCTCCGCAGCCTGGGATACCACATCACCGATTTCGGTACACACAGCGACGCCCGCTGCGACTATCCCGACTATGCCCATCCGCTGGCCCTTGCCGTCGAGAATGGCGAGTGCGATCTGGGGGTAGCCGTATGCGGAAGCGGTGAAGGAATCAGCATGACGCTCAACAAGCATCAGGGCATCCGTGCCGCACTTTGCTGGCGTCCCGACATTGCCCGTCTGAGTCGCGAGCACAACGATGCCAACGTACTGGTGTTGCCGGGCCGTTTCATGAGCAACGACGAAGCCGACACCGTCATCGACGCATTCCTCGCCGCCGAGTTCGAGGGCGGACGCCATCAGCAACGCATCGATAAGATACCTTGGAGGGATAAAGGTTAAAGATTAGAAGCCTCTCCCCGGCCCTCCCCTGAAGGGAAGGGGGATAGGTCAGAGCGAGCGGTTAGCAGTTAGCGAGGGAGATAGACTATGGACTAATCACTGCCTTTCCACCAATGATGTAAAGGCCTTTGGGCAGAGACGACAAGGGATTCTCGCGTTTTACGTTTCGAAAGATGGTGCGCCCCTGCAAGTCATAGACTGCCACTGATGCCTGCTGGTCCGCTTTGTCGTCAAGCGGGCGAATGCTGTTCCCTTCGTTGTAGTACCGCCCTTCCTCATCCTTGAGAACCACCAAGTGCGAATTATCAAGCATGGGATAAGAATCTGTTCCGAGAGTCTGGAACCATACTGGGTTCTCCTGTTCGGCATCGTTAAGCAGATAACATACTTCGCCACTCTTCATCTGTGTGACAGTCGCACTACGGAACGCATCAATCTGATTCTCGCCACTGCCATGAGACGCACTCGAAGAAAGCCAAAAGCTTTGCCCCATCTGAGCGGCATTGTAGCTGCGCAGACGTCCCACCAAGGCACCGCCGTACTGGGACGAACCGCTGCCAGTATAGCGCACCCGTCCCACGTTCAGGCAGTTGTGAAGTCCTGGGAAGTTGCCGTTATTGACATAGCCTAAAATGCCACCAGCATAGCAATCATTCTTGGAGAACGAGACGCGCCCATAGTTGGCACAATCGTTGAAGCGGGCGGTGTTGGTGTAGCCGCAGATACCGCCAAAACAATCGTAATTGGATGGTCCGACATCGAGACTACCGCTGAAGGCGCAACGCTCCACGAGTGTCGTATTCTGCGCCGAGCCAACGATGCCTCCGACATGAGAGAGGCCCGACTGCGTAGCACTTATCGTCAAGGCAGAACTGATGTCTGAGAGAGTAGTGCCCAAGGTGCGACCGACCACACCGCTCATCCGATGGAGGCAAGTCAGCCGTCCCCCGAGTGAGAAATGTCCGATCGTGCCTCCCGCACAATAGCCGAACAGGCCAGCGTCCTGACTCTTTGTCGTGTAGGTGAAACCTGTGATTTGGTGACCTCCGCCATCGAAGTTGCCCGAGTAAGGCACATCGCTGCGGCCGATGGGCACCCAGCTTTGAGTAAGTCCGCTCATGTCAATATCCTGCGTCAGTCGGGCATCGGCCGTGTGGTCGAAGTCTGCTACGAGTGACGAGAAACGGAGCAGGTCCTGAGCCGTGGAAATCTGGTAAGTGCCGTTTGCATCCGTCGGGAGCGCCTGTTCTTCGTCGGCGAGGAACCTGAAGCGAACAAGCAGAGGAAAATGGTCGGAAGGCGCTATGCCGCGTTCGTAGTCCTCGGTGATGATATGGCGCGAGAGCGGACGTAAGTGCTTGTAGAATACGTAGTCAAACTCCGAGCCCTTGCATCCCTCGTCGGTGGCCGGAAGCCAGTTGGAGGCGGTGTGAGTGATGTTCCCCTTGGGCAGGCAGGTGGTCGTCGTGTGGAGGGCAGCATCGGAAAGAACGGCTCCCACACCACGCCATGCTTCATGATGGTCGTTGCGCCGCATGTTGAAGTCACCCACCAAAATGACAGGACTCTCCCCTGCCAGTTCGCGGAGGTAGCTGCCGACGAGGCGGCACCCTTCGATTCCCGACACTGCGGCACCATGGTTGTTATGCACTACGGCGAAGAAGAACTCGCGCCCCGATGCCTTGTCGCGCAGACGCACCCACGCCATTGCACGGGGCATTGGGTCCGAATCTCCGCTCCATCCCGCGCCGGGCGTTGCAGGATGTTCGTTCAGATAAAGCTTGCCTTTGTCCAGCAGTTCATACTTCGCCCGTTTGTAGAAAACCACGTTGTACTGATATTGCCGTCCCTCACGCTCGACCGCCCAGTCGGCATAGTCGGGCAACATGTCGCGCAGATCCTGAAGCTGCGACTTGCCCGTCTTCGAGTCGCGGTTGTTGCCCACAACCTCCTGCATCCCCACAATATCAAAGTCGTAATCGGTGACGATACGCCCCACATAGGTGCGACGGTTTGCCCAAAGCTTGTCGCCAGTATCGCCATTCGAAGGATTACAGTAGCGCACGTTGAAGGTGGCAAAGCGGTGCACACCTTCTTCCTCGACGCTAGTCACAGAAAACTGCTGACTGAATGCGACGGGAGCAGTAATCAGCAAGGAGGCAACCAAAAGGAATGCCTTCCGCAGGAAAACGTTCAAGGGGCAGCCGAACGATACAGTTTCTTGTTCCTTCATATCCATTTTGCTCACTATGCGAGCAAAGTTACAGAGTTTTTTTCTATTAGCGCACAAATCGCATAAAGTTTTTGAGCCAGTAAGCGAACAAAAGTACCATGCTATCTCTTTCGTCCCGCCTGCGCAAATGACTGCTCCTGCTTGCGCAAGTAATCACTCCTGCTTGCGCAAGTAATCGATCCCGCTTGCGCAAGTAATTGCTCCCGCTTGCTGTAGTTTTTTCGATGCTTGCCTCACCAATAAAAAGCAGATAGGCGGACACTGCTGCCCGCCTATCTTGCCTGTATCATTTTTGCGTTTCAATTTACTTAACCAGCACCCTGGCTTTGCCGAGCTGCTTGGCGTTCGACCAAGAGTCCGAGCAAGACTCGACGCTTGGTTCTTACTTAACCAGCACCTTTTTGCCGTTGATGATGTAAATGCCCTGCTGAGCCTTCTCTACGCGCACTCCGTCGAGACGGAAGATGCCGAAGGGAGCTGCGGGAGCGTCATCCTCGGAAATAGCGCCAATGCCAGTAGGAATGCTGCTCCACAGCAGAGCCACGTCCTCGCCGGTGAGAGGCTTGTCGTAGGCGCGGGCAATGGCCACATCGCCCGTCCAGCCCTGACCGCCGCCGTTGGGATCAGCGTCGCCGCCGATGCAGAACCAGTTGCAGCCACTGTTGGCAAAGCGGAACTCACCCGGAGCATCCACCGTGTTGCAGAGTTCGCCGTTGACATAGATGTAGGCCTTGGCCTCTTCCTTGTTCCACACACC
>JAILBW010000172.1 GCA_024680695.1 Bacteroidaceae bacterium | reverse complement strand
CCGAAGTCGGTATCCTCGGCCTTGCAGCAGAGCAGCATGTTCTCGATGCGCACCCCGAAGCGGCCGGCAACGTAGATACCAGGCTCGTCGGTGATAACCTGTCCCGCGCGTATATATAATAATGTACAGGCGCGCATATTCTTCCTTATCTGCAGCGGTCCTTCATGGACTCCCAGCCGATGCCCCACACCATGACCAGTTCCGTGACCGAAGTCGTAGCCTTCGCGCCACATAGCGGAGCGCGCAGCGGTGTCCAACTGCAGGCCGGTAGTCTGTTCGGGTAACTGCAAGTGCTGCAGTTGCAGATGTCCGCGCAGCACCAACGTATAAACCAGCCGCTCCTCGTCCGTTAGCGGACCCAGCGCAATGGTGCGCGTAATGTCAGTAGTACCACAATCGTAGTGCGCGCCGCTGTCCAGCAACAGAAAACCGCGTCGGGGCAGTTCGACGGAGGTGTCGGCAGTTGCCTCGTAGTGCACGATGGCTCCATGCGGTCCGCAGGCCGCGATAGTCTCGAAGCTCAGCCCGCAAAAGCCCGGTTGTTCGCGGCGCAATGCCGTGAGCCGCGCATCGACGCTCAGTTCTGTCCACGTCTGCTCGCTCGCCTCCAGTTCGTGCAGGAAGCGCACCATTGCCACCCCGTCGCGCAGGTGAGCCTGTCGAAATCCCTCCTGTTCCGTTCTATTCTTCAGGGCACGGAACTCAGGCACAGGACTCTCATCTTCCGTCCTCCGCAGACGGCTCTGCTGCATGCGCAGTCCCTCGGCATAGGGACGCACTTCCACGTTCAGCGCTTTCAGTCGTTCCTTTATCGCGATAGGCAGTTGCACTTCATGAACGTAGAGCGAATGTTTTCCGTTGGTGCGCAACATGAGAAAGGCAATGAGCAGTGGGTTGTACGGAATGTCATCGGCCCGCAGGTTGAGTGTCCAGCATATTTCCGACAGTTCCGCAAGGAAGAGCTGCTTGCGTCCCCGTTCCTCGAGCCAGCCGATAATGCGTCCCAGTTTGCTCTGCGCAGTTTCGCCAGCCAACGAGTCGGGCATCAGCGTCGCAGTGGAGAGCGGCAGGGGCGGACGGTCTGTCCAGAGGGCATCAAAGAAGGTGGCACGCAGGGCAACGGTCCTGTCCTTCAACTTCCCGGGGAACAAATCGCCGAAGAGCGACGGAGTCATCATGTCTTTTGGAAAAGCAATTCGTCCGTTTGAATGAACGGACAGCCACGTAGCGATGTCCTCGTCCTCGCCTTCACGCATCAGGCGGAAAGGAGTCCCCGCCAGTTGCTCAGCGGCCTGCAGCCAGTAGCGCGAATCAGTCCATAGCAGCGCCTCGTTGGCCGTCAGCACAGCCGTTCCGGCACTGCCTGTGAAACCCGTCAGCCACTGCCTTGCCTGCCAGTGTGCCGCCACATATTCCGAGTTGTGAGGATCCATGGTGGGCACTATCAGCACCTCCGCGCCGTTACCCTTCCCTGCCAGCAAGGCTCTCACCTGTGCCACTCGCTCAATAATTTGCTCTTTCATGCCATTTTCTGTATTCTGTGAGGCAAAGTTAATCAATTCGTCGTCAAATGCCAAACAATATGGAAGAAAAAAGGTACCTCTGAACTACGTTCGAAGGTACTCTCACTCGGAAAACTGTAAATACATTTGCGTTTTCTCTCGCTTATTCGTACCTTTGAACTACGTTCGAAGGTACTCTCACTCGGAAAACTGTAAATACATTTGCGTTTTCTCTCGCTTATTCGTACCTTTGCGCTTGTTAATCCGGACTAATCAAGAGAGAGATGGCAATATTCAAGAAACTCGAGGGGATGCCCGCACCCCGCTACGGTCGTCACTGCTACTTCAGCGAAGGGGCAGTGATTGTGGGCGATGTAGAGATGGGCGACGACGTCACCATCTGGTTCAATGCCGTAGTGCGCGGTGACGTTCACTATATCAAGATAGGCAACCGCACGAACATTCAGGACTGCAGCTGCCTGCACACACTCAACGGCAAGGCGCCTTTGACTCTGGGCGACGACGTCACCATCGGCCACAGCGTCACGCTTCATGGCTGCGAGGTGCGCGACGGTGCACTCATCGGCATGGGAGCCACCGTGCTCGACCATGCAGTGGTCGGTCGCGGAGCCATTGTGGCCGCAGGCGCCTTGGTGCTCAGCAACACGATTATCGGCGACGGCGAACTGTGGGCCGGCGTGCCCGCCAAGTTCATCAAGAAGGTCGACCCCGAGCAGGCGCAGGCTTTGAACAAGACCTACGCAGCCCACTACATCGAGTATAGCGACTGGTTCCGTCGTGCCGACGAGGATCCCTCGAATACGTGGAGCGTGGTTTACGGATAGTTCGCCACAGCAGAAAGCAAAGCCGCCACTACCTTTAGTCGAATCGTCATTGACTCACACCATTACATTATGAAGCACATCACCCTCATCACCTTGGCCCTGATATGCAGCCACAGTCTGCAAGCCGAGGACATCAGTCAGGCCTACAAGGGTTATCCCTCGCGCAGCGGAGAGATAGATATTCGTACGGGATTCCAGCACCCGCCCAAGGGGTATGGCAATGTGCCCTTCTATTGGTGGACGGGCGATTCGCTCAAGCTGGAACGTCTCAGGGAGCAGCTGGAGATCCTCTCAGATGCCTCCACCGACGGACTCTGCGTGAGCTACAATCACACCCATGCCGCCGTCGATACAGCCCTGAATGCCGCCGGACACGGTCCCTGCGGCCGCGTACAGAGCGGGGCGCCCTATGTAATGAGGGATGCGGAATGGTGGCAGATATGGAACACCTTCTCGGGCGACTGTGCCGAGAAGGGCATCGGACTGGGAATGGACGACTATGTGGTGGCTTGGCCCAGAAACGGCGAGTTTGTCGATGACGTACTGGCCCTGCCCGAGATAAAGAACCATCAGGGGCGGCTCAGGATGCGCCTCATCGGCCCTGGCGAGGCCCAGCCCGCCCACGTCGTGACCACCAAGAGAAAGGAGGGCACAGACAGCCTGTATGTCGTTTATACTGAGCCAGCGCCCGAACTGAGCCCAACCTTCGGACAAGAGATGATTGCACACTACTTCCAGCCCTTCTACGACCACATGGACGCTCGCGGACGCAAGGGGATGAACTACTTCTTCCAGGACGAACTGCAATACGACCTGAACCTCCACTCCTGGACCGACGACCTGCCCCGCGAGTTCCAGCGTCGCAAGGGCTACGACATCGTCCCCCACCTGCCCGACCTCTTCGATTCGCCGGCCGACGAGGCACGGAGAGACGAAGTCTCCCGCACCAGACTCGACTATGCGGAGGTCGTCACCCAGCTGGCCGAGGAACGATACTTCCAGCCCATCTACGACTGGCATGCCCAGAAGGGCCTCATCTACGGCAGCGACAACGAGGGACGCGGACTGACTCCCACCCGCTACCTGGATTACTTCCGGGCCGAGAAATGGTTCACCGCTCCCGGCAACGATGCGCCGGCCCGAGGCAGCAGCTTCACGCAGACGAAGGTGTCGAGCAGCGTAGCCCACCTCTACCAGCGGCCGCGCGTCTGGCTCGAAGCCTTCCACAGCATGGGATGGGATGCCAACGGTGCCCTGCTGACCCATCAGCTCGACCACCACATCATCGCAGGCGGCAACCTCCTCTGCCTGCACGGACTCTACTATTCCACCCACGGCGGATGGTGGGAATGGGCACCCCCATGCTTCCACTTCCGCATGCCCTACTGGCCCCACATGAAGGTGTGGCTGAAGTATGCCGAACGGCTCTGCTTCCTGCTCAGTCAGGGCATCCATGTGGCCGATGTGGCCATCCTCTACCCCACCGAGACCATGCAAGCCATCCCAGGCGCATCACCCAACCTCTCGTTCTCGGTGGGAAACGAGCTCAGCCCCCACGGCATCGACTACGACTTCATCGACTACGCCTCGCTCCAGCAGGCACAGATCGACAACCAACGGCTGAACATCGCCGATGAGCACTATCGGGTACTCGTCTTGGCCGACACTCAGGCCGCGCATGCCGAAACCATGCAGAAGATCCACGACTTCGCCGCACAGGGAGGCATCGTCATCGCCCTTGGCAACCTGATGACGGAACTCCGCCACGACGAGCACATCATCAAGGTGTCCTCCCCCGCCGATGTGCGCCAGCTGGTGCGCAGCAAGACGACGACCGATTTCTCTTCCTCCTCGGCCGAGGGTCGGGTAATGCACCGCCGCATCGGCCGTCAGGATGTCTATATGGTGATGGACATCCCCCACGGCGACGAGCTCTACTTCCGCTCCCACGGCAAGGTGGAGGTCTGGGATGCCCAGCACGGAACCATCACCGAGGTGCCCGTCCTTCGCACCGATGACGAGGGCACCTGGCTCCGATTCGATGGCGAGAAGGAAGCCTCGCGCCTCTACGTCTTCTCCCATGGAACTCCCATGCAGAAGCCGGAGACGACAACGGTCACGCTCCCCGAGACGGTCATCCCCATCGAGGGCGACTGG
>JAILBW010000068.1 GCA_024680695.1 Bacteroidaceae bacterium | reverse complement strand
TCAGTCTGCAACTTCGCTGCCAACCTGTTGGGAGCAGTTGCTGCCTACTGCTACTTCCCCAAGAAGCCATCAATACAGGTGGTCAAAGTGTTTGATAATCAGCTTACTCTGTTCTGAATCAATTTCGTCGAACTCACGTTATATTACGGATTCAGCCGTAGCGTTTGCCTCTGAGATTTTTTCTATGCCTGTTCCGTCAGTATTCGAGTATGTCCCGTCGTCCAGTTTATAGACAGTCCATTTCGAGAAGGGAGTGGGATGAGCATCCTTGCCCAATTCCTGACCCCATCCGAGGAGATAGGCCAGTTCGCCCGAGGTTACTGCCTCCGGGGTGATGATGGTGCCCTGTTCTCCTGTCGTGCTGTAAATGTTCTCCATTGTGGGAGTGGAACCTCTGAAAAGATAACTGCTAAGAAATTCGTACCCGGTGACGGTTCCAATGTTGAAACAATTCGTTACAGAAGACAAGTCTTTGGTGCCAATCCATCCAGCCAGTGCTCCGTTATGCTTTATCCCCTGTATGTTTCCCGTGTTGTAGCATTTGTCTATAATGATGAAGCTCTTTGAGTCGTGATTGCTTCCGAAGACGCCACCGGCAATGGTACTTGTAGAAGTGATGTTTGCCTCATTGCCCAGACATTGCATCGTAATGGTGCCTTCTCCGTTGGAGCCTCCGACGAGACCTACATATTTGTGGCCCGAGATGGAGCAGGAACTGTCGAAGATGAGGTTTCGAATGGTCGCATTGCCAATTACACAACCGATGAAGCCAGCGTAGTCCCCGGCTGCTATCTGTAGGTTCTTGATACGGTGACCCTTTCCGTCGAAGATGCCTTGGAATGGTTTATCCTCTGTGCCAATGGGCTGGAAGTCTGTAACTCCGTTCATGTCGATGTCTGCGGTCAGTTCGGCCTTTGCTGTCACATAGCCATCGTTAACCTTTGTTGCAAACGCAATCAGCTCGTCTCCCGTGGAAATTTTATAAATATAATTGTATTCACTTATCTCTTTCAACGTCTTTGTCAACGCTTCTGCCTCTTCTGCGCTCAATGTGCCGTCTGTAAATGCATTCCATGCCTGATTACTGAGTTGCAATACTTCCGTATAGCGCTCCTCGCTCATTAAGCCCTCTTCTTTCAAATAACCCGCTACATCGACTGCTTCCTCGGCAGTTTCTATCATCTCTATGTACACATTGCGGCATGCATAGACCTCCTTAAAGAGGTTTGAGAATGTATTCACGAGTGCTATCTTCTCTGCGCCTGTCGATGCCGACCCACATGCTGAGATGGTTTCCGTAAGTTTGGTCTTCAGAGCTGCCGAGAAGTTGGGATGTGCATGGTAGGTGTCACCATCCGTAGTGGGCACAAAGTTGATGATGGTCTGTGCTCGGGCGACGTATCCCCCAAGCACTTTGTCAAGCGATGCGCTTGCCTCCTCCGCATTGCCCATATAATATACCTTTATTCCCGATGCGGCCACCCAGTCGTTCTTCAGGCCGGTGCCTGGATTACTCAGGCCTATGGTCAAGGTGGCATCCGTCACCTCCACGGCGGCATAGTTCATATAGCGTCCCGCGCTGAAGGCCGCTACGCACTCCTCCGAGTTTGTGGGCGCTGCGCCTTCACTATCTTCGCTTGGAGTCATCAGAAAGTTTATGTTGTCGTTCAGACTGACTTGTCCTGCATGGAGCGTGGAGGTTGCGTCCTCAGCAGGCCGGAACAAACCGTTCAATTCAATCACATACACGCCGTTGGGTATTTCAGCAACGGTCTGGCTGAGCGTGAAATACGTATTGTTCCATCCTTGTGCGATGGACACCTCTGGTGTGCCCTCAGTATATACGCTGCCGTCAGTGTAATCTGTAGTCCATCCGTTTAAGCCGTCGGCAAAGTTTATGTTTGTAAATATGATGTTTATAGAAGCTCCTGGAACAATATTCTCGGCTGCGGCATTTTTATATAGAGTCCGCAGGAATGCAGTCTCAGCCACGATTGCTTCATCGGACAGCAAGTGTTTCTCTATGATATAGGGGTAGGTGCCGTTCGGATAGGTTTCACTCGCTTCGCTGTATGTGTTCAGGTATGTCTCAAGGATGGTACGTGCTGCACCATTGAACTGGTTTTCTGCCAGATAGGCCAGCGCACTTTCGGCCTCATCGATATAGGTTTTGTAGGCTTTGACAGAGGCTTCGATCTACTGTTTTAGAGGCTGAGCGTTAGTGTATGCTGTCACAAACGCCTCATACGTCTCAATTCCTTGCCAAGACTGCAAGAGAGCTACATACTCGTCCAGTAAGGCTTGAGAGGCGACAGTTTCCTCTGCTCTTTGTGACTCTTCATCAATCATGAAGTTACAAGCATCCTTTATAGAATTGCCATCGGCAGGATTGAAAGACGAATACGCGTCACCTGCCTTGATTACCACCTCATGCGTTGAATCAAACAAGGGTTTGGAATCGACCCCTATGGTCTGGAAGAATTTGGGGTTCAGAAATGTCTGTCCATTCATCAACCATGTAAGCTCACCGGAAGCTACAGCTTCGTTACTGACTATCGTACCCTGTGTGCCCAGCGTGCTGAAAATGTTTTCTATGTGAGCCGGAGAACCTCGATAGACGTACTGGCTTTCGTCCTTATAGCCAGTGACGGTTCCAATGTTGTAACAATAGGCAAGGGAGTGTTCCAAAGAAGAACTTCCTATCCATCCGCTTATGGCACCGCTCTCTTTGCTTCCCGTGACGTTGCCTGCGTTGTAGCATCTTTCGATGATGATGGTCGATTTCGAACTTGTATTACCTCCAAAGATGCCTCCGGCGTTTGCACCGCTTCCGGTGATGGTGGCTTCGTTGCCCAGGCACTCCATAGTGACGATTCCCTCGCCATTGGAGCCGCCGACGAGTCCTACGCGTTTGCCACCCGAGATGGAACATGTTTCATCGAGAATGAGGTTTCGGATAGTGGCACCACCCACCACACAGCCGATGAAACCTGCATAGTTCCCAGCTATGATCTGTAGATTCATAATGCGGTGTCCTTTTCCGTCAAAGGTTCCCTTGAAGGGAGCCTCTGCCGTGCCGATGGGGTTAAATCCCGTTGTGTTGCTCATTCCTATGTCACAGAGTAACACAGCGTTTGCATCTGTCTGTCCTTCGTTCACCAGTGCGGAGAATGCCACTAAGTCAGCAGGCGTGCCAATCTGATACACGCCGTCCACTTGCGTGAGGTCGGCATACGAGTTCGCTGCTCCCAAGACGGACAGCGCCGCAAGGAGCAATAGATGTTTAGTTGTCTTCATTCGTTTAATTTTTTAAAGATAGTTATTTAGGATTGTTGATTTGTCGAGATGAAACAAAAGAAGCGGCATCCCTGTTCCTCGCTGTCGGGGAACGGAGATGCCGCTTATAGCACATGTTGTGCGGTGTTACACTTTGATAATCAGCGTATTGACGCGCATTGGGGAGGGTAATTTTTCAGTGCCATATTTGTTTGAGTCCAAAGGTTCTGTGTGCAAAGTTACACAATTATTTCAAAATGCGCGGGATTTGTTGGCATTTTTTTTACCTTTGCGTCTGTAACATGTAACAGACACGATAATGAAGAAGAAAAACAGCCTGCTCGCAGCCCTCTTTTGTGCTTCGGGCCTCCTTCTCTCCTGCACGACTTCCACGCCCGAGAAGGAACCTGTGGACTATGTGAATCCCTACATCGGCAACATCAGCCACATGCTGGTGCCCACGTTCCCCACCATCCAGCTGCCAAACAGCCTGATGCGCATCTATCCCACCCGCGGCGACTACACCACCGAGCTGCTCGACGGCCTGCCCGTCATCGTTACCAACCATCGCGAGCGCTCCGCCTTCCGCATTAGCGTCACACAGGGCGACGAACTCTCTCCCATCATCCCGACGACATGGGACCACGAGCACATTACGCCCTACAGCTATGATGTGCAGATTGCCGACAACAGCATCGATGTCAGCATGGCCGTCTCCCATAAGAGCGCCATCTACGAGTTCCGCTTCCAGAACCCTGAACGTCCGGCCACCGTGGTGCTCTATTCTGGCAACGGAGAGATGGAGCGATTCGATAAGGACGCAATATTCGTGCAGGGCTGGCAGCAGATAAGCCAGAACATGCGCATTTACATGTTCGGTATCTTCGATACGGCGCCTACCGAGTGCGGTGTGCTGCGCGACGGAAAGATTACAGACGAGGCAAAGGCCGAGGGACGGCGTGTGGCTGTGGCCTTCCGTTTCCCGGCTGGCACCGAGAGCCTGCGGCTCACCTATGGCGTCTCGCTCATCAGCGCAGAATATGCCGACGAAAACATTCACCACGATTCCCTCCTGCGCCACCATATTAAAGACAAGCGCGGCTACTACGACCTGGAGGCTATGAAGCAGTACGGCCGCGAAACGTGGAACAAGGCGCTCTCCGCCATTCAGGTTGTGGGCGGAAGCGAGGACCAGAAGACTGTCCTCTACACCTCTTTCTATCGCACGATGGAACGTCCCGTCTGCCTGAGCGAGAGCAACGGCCAGTACTTCAGCGGGTTCGACGGACAGATGCACGAAGACAGCAGCGTACCCTTCTATACCGACGACTGGATTTGGGACACCTATCGCGCCGCCCATCCCCTGCGCGCCCTGCTGCGTCCTGCGGAGGAGGAACACATCATCGCCTCCTATCTGCGTATGGCCGAGCAGATGGGCACTTGCTGGATGCCTACCTTCCCCGAAATGACAGGCGACACACGGCGGATGAACTCGAATCACGGTGTGGCAATGGTGGCCGATGCCCTTTACAAGGGGCTCCAGGTGGATGCCGAGAAAGCCTACGAATACTGCCGTCGGGGCATCGAGGAGAAAACACTCGCTCCCTGGTGTGGCAATCCCGCCGGATGGATCGACGAGTTCTACCGCGAGCACGGTTACATCCCAGCCCTGCGCGAGGGCGAGGCCGAGACCGACCCCAATGTCAACGGCTTCGAGAAGCGTCAGCCCATTGCCGTCACCCTGGGCACGGCCTACGACGAGTGGTGCCTCTCGCGCATCGCCGATTTCCTGGGTCGCAAGGACGAGGCGCAGCACTACCTCCACCTCAGCTACAACTATCGGAACGTCTGGAATCCCGAGATGCATTTCTTCCATCCGAAGGACCGGGATGGCCAGTTCCTGCCCGACTTCGACTACCGCTTTGGCGGCGGCATTGGAGCCCGCGACGCCTACGACGAGAACAACGGCTGGACCTATCGCTGGGATGTGCAGCACAACTTCGCCGACCTTGCCCAGCTGATGGGCGGACGCAAGGCGATGGAGCAGAACCTCGACCGTACCTTTGCCGAACCGATGGGACGCGGCAAGCGCGAATTCTACGAGCAGTTGCCCGACCAGACGGGAAACATCGGCCAGTTTACGATGGCCAACGAACCCTCGCTCCACATACCTTATATATATAACTATGCGGGCGCACCCTGGAAGACGCAGAAGCGCGTCCGCCAATGCCTCGACACTTGGTTCCGCAACGATGTGATGGGCATTCCGGGCGACGAGGATGGCGGCGGACTCACCTCCTTCGCGGTCTTCTCCTCGCTGGGAATCTACCCCGTCACGCCCGGCTTCCCCGTCTATAACATCGGCAGCCCGCTGTTCACCGAAGCCACCCTCCGCCTGCCCGACGGCAAGACATTCTGCATCAAAGCCCCCGGCTGCAGCGACGAGAACAAATACATCCAGCGCGCCACCCTGAACGGTCAGCCTTGGGACAAGCCCTGGATCAGCCACGAAGACATCATCGCTGGCGGCACCCTCGTCCTCGAGATGGGCAGCCGTCCCAACAAGGAATGGGGCGCAGCCGAAGGTGCCGCGCCTCCCTCGGCAGAAAAGGAGTGAGGGAGTGAAGGTATCATTGTCTTGGATTTGGAATACTTGAGGACGGGGACGCCTTCGTGCTGGTGATGTCGGCCTCTTCGTGCCAGGCTTCGTGCTGCGGATAGTGATACCGTGCCGATCTGCACTGCAACACTCTAATTATTAGACATTTGGTTCGCACTCTCGCGTCTCGCTTCGAGCGGCGCAGCATCTACATCCAGCAGGCGATTCCGCGACGGCAAGCATGGCGCCATGCTTAACGTTGCGGAGGCGCGAACAACAGCAAGCTCCGCCCGATGCAACAGCAAGCTCCAGCACCCACTGGCTTAATAAGGCGAAACAAGGATGTTTAATGCTTGAAAATGTCAAAGAATTTTTGCGTCTTCGCACTATTGGAAAAGACCACAGGACGGGAATTTGTAGTGCCTGAAACGAAACGTCGGACAATATGTCAGGTGGACGGCCCTTGGGATGTGGCTTTCCAGCCTCATCGCAGTGCACCAGCAAATGCAGAGTTCCCGTCACTTATGTCCTATACGGAATCGAACGACCCAGGTGTCAAATACTTCTCGGGCCAGGCTGTCTATTCGAATGTCTTTTCCTTTGACGAACTGCCGACTGGCAAAGTCTTCATCGACCTCAGAGACGTTAGGGAACTGGCCAGAGTGAGAGCGAACGGCGAAGACTGCGGAGTCGTCTGGAAGAAACCATTCAGAGCGGATATTACAGATGCCTTGCAGAAGGGAGAAAACCGGCTGGAGATCGCGGTGATAAATACCTGGCCGAATAGGCTCATCGGCGACCAGCAGCCCGATTGTCCCCACAAGATAACCTACACCTCCCACCCGTTCTTCACACAGAACTCACCTCTGCGTCCTGCCGGCCTTTTAGGCCCCGTTCTGATAGAAGTGGAAGAGTAAACACTTTCGCTTAAAGGAGTGATAAAGTGATGGAGTGATGATGTTAGGAAGTTATCACTCTATCACTCTAACACCGCCTTTGTCGGCACTTGCCACGCTCTGAGCGTAAGCGCGGAGGGCCTTGCTCACAGGGCGATTCCGTTGCAGGGGACGCTGCGGGCGGGCGGCCAGTTCGTCGTCGCTGAGGCAGACGCGGATGGTGCGCTGCGGGATGTCTATCTCGATGATGTCGCCATCGATGATCTTGCCAATGTTTCCTCCGCTGGCGGCCTCTGGACTGATATGGCCGATGCTGAGGCCGCTGGTGCCACCTGAGAAGCGTCCGTCGGTGATGAGTGCGCACTCCTTACCCATGTGCATCGACTTGATATAGGAGGTGGGATAGAGCATTTCTTGCATGCCCGGACCTCCCTTTGGTCCTTCGTGTGTGATGACCACGCAGTCACCCTTCTTCACCCGTCCGCCGAGGATGCCCTCGCAGGCATCTTCCTGGCTGTCGAAGACCACAGCCGGGCCTCGGAAGTGCCACAGCGTCTCGTCCACTCCGGCCGTCTTCACCACACAGCCATCCTGTGCGATATTGCCAAACAGCACTGCCAGTCCACCGTCTTTGGTATAGGCGTGGGCAATATCGCGAATGCAACCATCCGAGCGGTCGGTGTCGAGTGAGGGATACATCTCGCTTTGGCTTCCCATCTTCGTTGAGAAACAGCCGGCAGGAGCGGAGAGATAGATTCTCTTCTCGGAGTTTTCCGCACTTTCAGAGTTCTCGGTGATATCATATTTGGATAGCGCTTCGCCGAGCGTCATGCCATCCACACGCTTTACGGAACTATCGATGAGTCCGCCTTTGTCCAGTTCATTCAGAATTCCCAGAATACCTCCGGCACGATTGCACTCCTGCACACTGTATTTCTGTGTATTGGGAGCAAGCTTGCAGAGGCAGGGCACTTTGCGGCTGAGGGCATCAATATCTTTCATCGTGAAATCCACCTCGGCCTCCTGAGCTACGGCCAGCAGATGGAGCACAGTATTGGTGGAACCACCCATCGCAATATCAAGACTCATCGCGTTGAGGAAGGCTTCGCGTGTGGCGATGCTGCGCGGCAAAACGCTCTCGTCGCCGTCCTCATAGTAGGCCAATGCGTTTTTCACGATCTGTCGAGCGGCTTTGCGGAACAGTTCCACGCGGTTTGTATGCGTGGCCAGCACTGTGCCGTTGCCAGGCAGAGCGAGTCCGATGGCTTCCGTCAACGAGTTCATCGAGTTTGCGGTGAACATACCGCTACATGATCCGCACCCCGGACAGGCACATTGTTCTATCTCCCCCAGCTCGTCATCGCTGACCGAAGGGTCGGCACCCTTCACCATCGCAGTAATCAGGTCGGCATTCTCGCCGCGCCAGCGTCCAGCCTCCATCGGTCCGCCGGAGCAGAAGATGGCAGGAATGTTCAGTCGCATCGAAGCCATCAGCATACCGGGAGTCACCTTGTCGCAATTCGAGATGCATATCATGGCATCGGCCTTGTGGGCGTTCACCATGTACTCCACCGAATCGGCGATGATGTCGCGCGAAGGAAGACTGTAGAGCATCCCGTCGTGTCCCATGGCGATGCCGTCGTCAATGGCAATGGTATTGAACTCTGCCGCATAGCAGCCCATCTTCTCGATTTCTTCGCGGACTATCTGTCCAATCTCGTGGAGGTGAGTGTGGCCAGGTACGAACTGAGTGAACGAGTTCACCACGGCAATTATCGGTTTACCAAACTGTGCGCGCTTCATGCCTGTAGCTACCCACAAGGCACGCGACCCAGCCATGCGGCGACCTTCCGTGCAGACGGCACTTCTTAGTTTATGCTTCATTTCTTTTCTCTGTGTTTAGGATTATCCTGATTATGTCGAATCTCATTCAATCGTAAAACGGTAAGTGCCCTGCGACACATTGACCTTTGTCGTAGCATTGTCGCCGTCGCTTATGCCAATGATTCCCTTGCCAGCCTTCAGCTTGCGTCCGTTTTCCTTGACGGCACTGGCTTCAGCAGGCAGGAAGACTGTGGCTTGGCTGCCCACCGGCACGGTGACCTCCAGTTGCTTCATCTTCCCGTCCTTACTCAGAACGCGCGAAGCCACGCGTCCCTGCGGGGAAAGGATGGAATAATAGACACTGTCGAGCCCAACGGACGGGATGGGGCGCACTTCGAAATGACGGTAGCCGGCCCCATCGGCTGTGGCATTCACGCCAGCCAAGTGGCGCGAGAACCAAGTGAGCCCGCCGCCGAACATCGGGTGATTGCGCGAGTCGTTACCATTCCATTGTTCCCACGTCGTGGTGGCTCCCCGCTGAATCCAATTGCCGTAGCTGGGGAAGTCTTCCTTTAGGATGGCCGTCATTGCCACATCGTGAAGGCCATTGTCGGAAAGCGTCTCGAAGAAGAATTTCGTGGAGACGAAGCCCGTATTGATATGTCCGTCATGGTCCTGCATGATTTCCTTGCGCAGGGTGGCCACAACGTCGGCCTTCCTTTCCTCGGGCACACCCATCCACAGGGCGAGCACATTGGGACCGAAGTCGCCGTAGCTCTTCACTTCTGCGTTATAGAACTTCTTGTGGAACGCCTCCTTCGTGCGCTCGGCAATGGCGTGATAGGTCTCGTAATCCGTCGTCTCGCCCAGCGCTTTGGCTGCCAGCGCAGTATTCTCGGAGCACAGCCAGAGGTAGAAGGTGTGGACGATCTCGTCGTTCGGCTGTCCGTAGGGGGGCACCCAGTCGCCCAGGTTGAACCAGTAGCAAGGTTGTTTGGTCTCCTCGTTCAGTTTATGCTGGAACATCGTGCCTTCGGGCGTGAGCCACTGAAGCATGTGGCGCACTTGCTCCTTCATCGGCACGAAATTGTCGCGCAGCATCCCCTCGTCGCCATATTGCACATAATACTCCCAGGGGATGACGTTCATCGCAGCTCCCCAAGCCACACCGCCTCCGCAGCCGGGCTGCCAGGGGGCGCCGTTCGGCACATAACCGTCCACGGGGTTTTGGGCATCGCGCATGTCGCGCACCCACTTCTGATAGAAGGCGGCCGCGTCGAAGTTCAGCATCACCATTGCGGCAGCAATCTGTCCGTCGCCCGTATAAGGAGAGCGCTCACGATGGGGGCAGTCGCTGGCGATGCAGCCATGCATGTTGTCCAACTGCGAGCGTTGCCAGATGCGGTTGATGGTATTGAGCAGCGTATTGCTTGTGTGGAACTCCGAATTTATGCGCACATCGGTGTTCACAGCCTCGGCCTGAATCTGCTTGGCTGCGAGGTTATCCACGCCGCTCACCACGACTTTCGAGAATACATACCAAGTGAATCTCGGTGCATAGCTTTCGCTGCCCGTACCTTTATAAATGTACTCCTCGATGCCGACCGGCGATTCGCAGATGTATTTCACCTTGGCCTTCTTGCCGGCCTCGCCCTTGATGTCCTTCAGGCGCACCCATCCCGAGATTTCCTTCTCGAACTCGACTTCGTAGTTGCCTTCCGCGTTCTTCGTGATTTTCACCGGCTGCAGTACTTCGCAGATACGGTCGGTAGGCGAGGTATGGGCTGTCAGCTTGCCCACGGGAGCTTCGGCCATCGTCACAGGCTTCCAGCCGCTTTCGTCGCAGGCGGCCTCAGCCCATTGGGGAGTCTCCTGACGAGCGTCATAGATCTCACCATCATAGACGCCCGTCATCGTGATAGGCGAGGGCTTCGTGAGCCACGTCTCGTCGGTGGGGATTATCTGCTTCGAGCCGTCGTCGTAGGTCACTTCTATCTGGCACAGGAAGCAGGGCACGCCGAAGGAGCGCACCCAGTGCGTCGTGCTGCGGTAGAAGCCGTCGCCCAGCATGGCACCCGCTGCATTGGCTCCGCCCTTGAGCATCTTTGTGATATCATAGGCTAAGTACAGGACGCGGTAGGCGGTGAACTTGGCATCGAGCGCTAATCCGCCCTTGTCCAAGTCCTTGCGGGTGGTGTAGTTCGTGAAGTTGGGCACCAGATAGTCTTCGCCTACGCGCTGGCCGTTGATGTATAGCTCGAAGTAGCCGCCGCCGGTCACGTATGCCTTTGCCTGTCGGATGTTTGCTCCCAGCTTGAATGCCTTACGGAAGAGCGGTGCACCGCTCGGCTGGTCGGAAGATATCCAGCGTGCCTTCCAGTCGGAGGGCGAGAGCAATCCCATGCCCCAGCGGCCCACAGCGCTCCATGCCGAGGGTTTCTTCCTGGCGTCCCACGTCTGCACTTTCCAATAGCAGTCTTCGCCCGAGTGAAGTCCCTTGCCGTTGTAAGGTATCAGCGTGGAGCGCTCCGACTCGATGCGGCCGCTGTCCCACAGATCATATTCGCCGGCTGCCAGTTTGTCCTCCGACGAGGCTACCACGATACGATAGGCCGTCTGCTGCTGGCCGCGCGCGCCGTCGGGTGCCTCGTTCACCCACGACAGGCGCGGATGGGTGGCATCGACGGTCGAGGGGTTCTCCATGTGCTCCACGGTAAGGGAAGTCACGTTCAACTGAGCCTGGGTGGCCAGGCCTGCACAGAGCATGAATGCGGCGGTCATCGCACGGCGGATAGTGATTGTTCTGTTCATCGTTTTGTAGGTTGTGAGTGTATTCGCCTGCAAAAGTACAATTTTTTTTCCAAAGTGGCGCTATCCTCGCTACATTAATTTGTGCGCGCATACATGAGAGCCGCCACAGACGTTCCTCAGGCCCGAAAAAATGCTTGCGCAAGCAGGTCCGTTTACTACACTTAGTTCCGTCAAGAACTACAGCAAGCAAGTCCGCCCGCTTGCGGTAGTCCCAGACGCCTCCTCTCGGGACCCTCCGTGCAGGCAATGCGGAATGGTCCGTAAACAATGCATCCCATCATGCAGAGTTGTTCGTCGTTCGTCCTTTTATATAAGGAAGGAACAAACAATGAACAAGCTCTTATCTGCTGCGCCGGAGCAGGACGCCTGATTCGACGGCTTCCGATTCACATCGGTCTTAACATTGTTTAACACAACATTGCCCCACGAATCTGAGGATTTTATGTATCTTTGTCCATAGTTTGCCACTTTAAGGAAAGCGCAGACGCCACAAAAATGAAGCAATAAGATGAGAACTACATTACGCTTTTGGGCACTGCTCCCACTGGTATCCCTCGTCGCAGGATGCGGACAGCCCTCAGAGAATGAGGACCTCACACAGTATGTCGATCCGTTCATCGGTTCGTCCTTCACCGGGCACACCTACCCTGGAGCCACAACACCCTTCGGTATGGTGCAGCTAAGTCCCGACGTAGGCAATCATGGATGGATGTATTGCTCTGGCTACCACAGCGATTCGCCCATCATTCAGGGATTCTCCCACACACACCTCAGCGGAACTGGCGCCCCGGACATGGGCGACATCCTGCTGATGCCGGTTGTGGGCGCTTGCACCTTCGAGACGGGCGATGCCGAACATGAGGGCTACCGTTCCTTCTTCTCCCACGACACGGAGGAAGCCTCTGCCGGCTACTATCGGGTGCGACTGGACGACTACGATGTACTGGCCGAGCTGACCGCGACGCCACGGGTCGGCATCCACCGTTACACCTATCCCGACACCGACGAGGCCGGCCTGCTGATAGATCTCTCGCATGGGATAGACGACAGGACGGACAGAAGTCGGATCCGTATCGTAGACTCACAGACAGTCGTGGGAATGAGGCACTCAGTAGGTTTCGTCAGCGACCACCAATATTACTTCTGCCTGCGTCTGTCCGAACCCATCAAGGGTGCCGAGTCCCTCTGCGACACACTTCAGGGAAAGGAAACCGACATCACGGGCCTGGTCACGAAAATGATTCTGCGTTTCCCTGCAAAGCATAAGCGTCCGATAGTGGCCAAAGTGGGGCTCTCGACGGTGAGCGAAGAGGGCGCCATGCGGAACTTGGAAGCCGAGGCGCCCGGCTGGGACTTCGACAAGGTGCGCAAACAGACGAAGGCCCAGTGGAATGACTACCTGAGCCGCATCGAGATAGAGCCGCGCGACGAAGGGCAGCGCATTTCCTTCTACACCTCGCTCTATCATGCCCTGATTATGCCGAACCTCATCTCGGATGTGGACGGCTCCTACAGCGGTTGGGACCATCAGATACACCGCGACTCCACGCAAAATATGTACACCAACTTCTCGTTGTGGGACACTTACCGTGCCGAGCATCCCTTCCTCGAAATGCTTTATCCCGAGGTCAACAGCCGGCTTATGTGCTCGCTTCTGGAGAAGCATCGGCAGACAGGACTTCTGGCCACGAACGAATATGGGCAATGCGAAACGTGGTGCATGATAGGCAATCACGCAGTGGACGTATTGGCGGATGCGTTCCTGAAGGGCGACACCTCGTTCAACGCGGAGGAGGCCTACGAGGCGGTAAAGCATGCAATGACCTGCGAGCACCCGAAGTCCGACTGGGGTCGCTACGACCTCTACGGCTATTTCCCTTACGACTGCAGCGACTTGGAGAGCGTTTCCCGCACGATGGAAGCATGCTACGACGACTACTGTGCCGCCATGATGGCTCGGGCGCTGGGCCACGAAGAGGACTACGCATTCTTCTCGAAGCGTGCCCAGAACTACAGGAATCTGTTCGATGCGCGCATCCAGATGGTCAGGCCGCGCAACGCTCAGGGTGAGTGGAAAGAGCCCTTCAATCCCAACCAGCTGAACGCAGGGAACGGGGACTTCACCGAGGGCAATGCCTGGCAATGGACATGGAATGTGCAGCACGATGCGGAAGGGCTCATCAGCCAGTTCGGCTCCACCGAAGCCTTCATGCAGAAGCTTGACAGCCTCTTCTTCATCGACCCGGGAGAACTGCCGGGACACGAGATTGCGGTCGATGTGACAGGCCTCATCGGGCAGTATGCCCACGGAAACGAGCCCAGCCATCACATCGCCTACCTCTACACCTTGGCGGGTGCCCCTTGGAAGACTGCCAGCATCGTGCGCGAGGTCTTCGACAAATACTATCTGGCCAAGCGCGACGGACTGTGCGGCAATGACGACTGCGGACAGATGTCGGCCTGGTATATCTTCTCAGCCCTGGGCTTCTATCCCGTAAGTCCCATATCCGACGAATATATATTTGGTGCGCCCCAGCTGAACGGAGCCACGCTCCATCTGCCAGATGGCAAGACGCTGACCGTCAAGGCGACCGGGCTCTCCGACGAGAACAAGTATGTAAAGGAGGTTCGCCTCAATGGTACGCCGCTCCCGTATCGCAGCCTCTCCCACAAGGATGTCATGCAGGGCGGAACACTGGAATATACAATGACAAGCAATAGCGGGGAATGATGACAGACAATCTATTAGGAATAGACGTAGGGGGCACAAAGTGTGCCGTAATCTACGGAAAGCAGGAGGGAGGCAACCTCCGCATCGTGGAGAAGACGAAGTTTGCAACCACGGATGTCAACGAGACCATCGGACGCATTTGCAGCGAGCTACGGTCAATGATGAGTCGGAACGGACTGACGGCATCGAACACCCAGGCCGTGGGCATTTCCTGCGGAGGGCCGCTGGATAGTGCGAAGGGCATCGTCATGTCGCCCCCCAATCTGCCGGGCTGGGACCAGATTCCCATCGTCTCCATCGTAGAGGAACAGACAGGCATCAGGGCTTCCCTGCAGAACGACGCCAACGCCTGCGCACTGGCCGAATACATGTTCGGCGCCGGCCGCGGGTGCCGCAACATGGTGTTCCTGACCTTTGGCACAGGACTGGGAGCGGGCATCGTCCTCGACGGCAGGCTCTACGAAGGAACGAACGGCAATGCAGGTGAACTGGGGCACATCCGTCTGGCGCCAGATGGTCCCATTGGCTACGGCAAGCGTGGCTCATTCGAGGGGTTCTGCAGCGGAGGCGGCATTGCACAGCTGGCACAGAAGTGCGTGGCGGAGGCCTACGAAAAGGGGCAGGCCGTGGACTGGTGCACCCCGAAGGATATTCCACACATCACGGCACTCATGGTGGCCGAGGCGGCCAAGAAGGGCGACGCTCTGGCCTTGCAGATATTCAGAACCTCATCGGAATACCTGGGCATGGGACTGAGCATGGTGGTGGACATCCTGAACCCCGACCGGATTGTCATCGGAAGCATCTATGCGCGAAACGAATCACTGATGCGACCCATCGTCGAGAGTGTGATGAAACGCGAAGCACTGGCACCCGCCAACGAGGTTTGCCGCGTCGTTCCAGCCGAACTGGGCGAACAGATAGGAGACTATGCTGCACTCTCACTGGCAGCAGACATACAAAGAAGGAAATGACGACGAATCAACTGATTGTCCACTCGTTGGACGAAGCGCAGGAAACCCTGCGCTCCTTCATCGAAGCCGACGGCACTGTGGAATGCATCGAATGCGCTGCCGCCATCTGTGCCGAGGCGCTTGCCAAGGGATGCAAGATTATCACCTGCGGCAACGGTGGCTCGCTGTGCGACGCTACGCACTTTGCCGAGGAACTTACGGGACGCTATCGTCAGACGCGCCGCCCGCTGCCAGCCATCTGCATCAACGATCCGGCCTATCTCACCTGCACAGCCAATGACTTCTCCTATGCCGACACCTTCGCCCGCTATGTCGAGGGTGTGGGATGCAAGGGGGATGTCCTGCTGGCCTTCAGCACCAGCGGCAAATCCGAAAACGTCCTGCGCGCTGCAGATGCGGCTCGGGAAAAGGGAATAAAGGTAATTGCATTCACCTCGGCAGGCGAGAATCCGCTGACCCAAAAGGCCAACATAGCAATCTGCGCACCCAGAGCGCCGCACTCCGACCGCATCCAAGAGATTCACATCAAGGTTGTGCACATCCTGATTGAGTGTATCGAGCACTTGCTGGCAGAGCGCAGCACAAGGTAAAGGAGGCAGAAATGAAATAAAATAAGTGCAAGTTTTTCCTAACATCACATTTCTCTACTTTACGCACAGAACGTAAAACGCCACGGATAACAGCAGAAGGTGCGACAGAGGTAAACATTGTACAAAATTCTATTTGCAAAATGCAAAATCTGCTGTCGCGATGTCTCCTGCTTGCTGTCACAATGTCGTCTGCTTGCTGT
>JAILBW010000111.1 GCA_024680695.1 Bacteroidaceae bacterium | reverse complement strand
TACGGCTCTGGGGTATAGCAAGCCACTCAATGCAATCGCTATGCATGTAGATGAGGATGACTCCCTGAAATGGGGACTCATCGATTCAAAGGGAAGAAAGCAACAGGCCATCGTCATCAACGAGAGCGGGCTGTACAGCCTGATCCTCTCCTCGAAACTGGAGCAGGCGCGGGCTTTCAAGCGCTGGGTGACGAGTGAGGTGCTACCCTAGGTGCGACAGACGGGCGTGATGATGCAGCTTTTTTTGCATTTGAACTACGTTCGAGCCTGCTTCCGCTCGGCATAGCTCAAATGTGATTTGGCTCTGCTCTCGCTTACCCGCAGCCGTGACCTACGTTCGAGCCTGCTTCCGCTCGGGAAAGTTCATGCAAGTATGACATTCCTCTCGCTTACTCGCAGCCGTTGTATTTTGTCCTTTGCTTCGAAAAAAAGTATGAAGACAAAGGGGGAAAGACAGACAAAATGAAAAAACAGTGTACTTTTTCCAAAAGTTTGTCACATTATCGACAAGAATTCGTAAATTTGCAGTGTGAAGTACAATAAACAAGGACGTTTAACCATTAAAAAATGACAGAAAGATGAAGAAAATCAGCTTGAAAGTGGCAGCCCTCATGATGGCAGGCTCGCTGCTGTGCACTTCGTGCATCGGTTCGTATGCCCTCTTCAACAAGTACGAGAAGTGGCAGTGCAACATGACAAAGAGCAAGATCGTAAACGGCATTGTGGGTCTCATCCTGCAGCCTATCTGCGCACCCATCTGCCTCTTTGTGGACTGCATCGTGTTGAACACCATCGAGTTCTGGAGCGGCAGCAACCCGATGTCGGCCAGCATCCAGACGGTGAAGGGCAGCGATGGCCGTCTGTACACGATTCGCGGCAACAAGACGGGCTACGAAGTGACTGACGAGAACGGCACGGTGGCAAGCTTCATCCACGACGCCGAGAACGATGCATGGTTCATCGAGCAGAATGGCAAGAAGAGCGAGCTGTTCCGCTACAATGCCGACGGCACCATCAGCGCCTCGCTGCAGGGCGGCAGCATCGTGACCGTAGCCAACAACGAGATGGGCCTCCAGATGGTGCGCGAGGCTGCCACCTACGACCGCAACTTTGCGATGAAGTAAAGGTGTGTTCCAGAAAGCATCACTCCATAGGGGTGTCAGAATACAGGCAGGGGCATTGCTCCTGCCTGTGTGTTTTATAGCTCCATCGGCGCTTTTTCTCCGAAACTTCAGTCAGCTCACCGTACCAGCACTTTCTTTCCGTTTACGACATAAATGCCCTTGGGCAGTTTGCCATCCGGCAATTTGCTCAGGTCGATCTTTCGTCCCTGCAGGTCGTAGATGTCGTAAGAAGCAGGGTTGGCACGGCGAATGGTCTCGACGATGCTTCCAGCCTTCACAGCGAGAATGCCGTAGACATACTCAAAGCTGTAGTTCGCAGCTGCGCCGCCACCGATCGTTATCAGATACTCTCCCACGGGGCTTTCCTTCGTGGCCTCCGTCTGGGCGATGGGCTCTGCGTCGAGCACACTCTCGTTCTCGTCGAGTTTCCATCCCGAGTATTGCAGGAAGAACTCTGGATTCTCCTTCCCCTCTTCGCGTTCGTAATTGCCTACGCTGACCGTCAGCGGCGCCTTGGTGACGGTCAGCGTGCCGTTGACGTAGGTGTCGTTGTAGTTCCGTACGCTGCCCTTGGTGATGTAGATGGGGTATTCGCCTACAGGGCTGTCGGGCGTGGCATAGCAGATGATTTTCGGCGTACCGAAAAGCTCAGCACCTTCCGCCTTGTATCCAAAGTATGGATTGTTGTCACCATACTCTCGGGTATAGCTGAGGGCAGAGAGCGTAATCGGGTCGGCCTCTGTGATGACGAGGGTGCCGTTGACATAGTGTATATCGTAGTTATCGGCGCAGGCATCGCAGACGACGATTTCGTATGTGCCAGGCTTGCTGTCGGAAGTAGCATCGCACGCGAAGCTTGGCTGATTGTCAATGTATTCGTACGACTCTCCATTCTTGAAGCCACTGTACTCGGCATCGAATACCGGCAGGGGGTCTCCCTGCTTGATGCTGTAGCTCTTGGCGGTAATTGTCAGTGGTGCGTTGGAGATGGTCAGCGTGCCGTTGACAAACCACCTTCTCATCATATCAGTATCGTTCGTTTTCGTTTGGGAAGTCGCCGCTCTTCACATCGCCGACATAATGGCCCACTGCGTTGGTGATTGACGAGAAGAGGTCGGCATAGCGGCGGAGGAACTTGGGCGAGAAGCCACGGTTCATGCCCAGCATGTCGTGAACGACAAGCACCTGACCGTCGGCCGGCCCCGCACCGATACCGATAACGGGAATGTCGAGCGCACTGCACACTCGCTCGGTGAGGGCCGAAGGTATCTTCTCCAGCACAAGGGCGAAACAACCGGCATCCTGCAAGGCCAGTGCATCGGCAAAGAGACGCTCGGCCTCGGCTTCCTCGGCAGCCCGCAGTCCGTAGCCGCCAAACTTATGGACACTCTGCGGAGTGAGTCCCAGATGTCCCATTACGGGGATGCCGGCGCTGATGATGCCACGGATCATCTCGACAATATCCCCACCGCCCTCGAGCTTGAGTGCATCGACGCCGCTGCCCTGCATCAGCCGCACGGCATTCTCGACAGCCGACTGCCGCGAAGCATGGTAAGTGCCAAAAGGCATGTCGCAAACCACCAAGGCACGCTTCACTCCGCGCGCCACACAGCGTCCGTGATAGATCATCTCGTCGAGCGTGACGGGAATGGTCGTCTGGTTGCCAGCCATCACATTGCCGGCGCTGTCGCCGACGAGAATCACATCAACTCCGGCCTGATCCACAATCTGAGCCATCGAGTAGTCATACGAAGTGAGCATCGCAATACGCTTGCCCTGACGTTTCATTTCGGCAAGCCGCACGGTGGTCACCTTGCGCTCGTCTTCTACAATATATCCAGCCATATTTTCTGTTTTTTCATAAATGACGGCGCAAAGGTACAACTATTATTTGAATTTTTGCGAAATTCGTTCTATCTTTGCATGAGATTTTTAAGTGGAAAGCGAAAAGTGAAGACTTCGCTGCCACACCCACCAATGGACTATGAACAATGGACTAATCGTATATAAGGCATCAGCCGGTTCGGGCAAGACGTTCACGTTGGCTGTAGAGTATCTGGCACTCCTGCTCTCGCAAGTGGGCAGCGAGGGGTTCAGGCATATTCTTGCCGTGACGTTCACAAATATGGCTACAGCCGAAATGAAGGGACGCATCCTCGAATACCTTTACCAGCTGGCGCAGGGCAAGGACGAGACGATACGCTACGAAGTGATTCGCCGCATGGAAGGCGATTGCCCAAGGGACGAGATAGAGTTGAAGGAGAAGGCCCGGCAATGCCTGACCGCCATCCTGCACGACTACTCGCACTTCCGCGTCGAGACCATCGATGCCTTCCTGCAAAGTGTGTTGCGAAACATGGCTCACGAACTGGGGCTGAATGCCAACCTCCGTGTGGAGCTGGACGACAAGTCGCTGGTGGACAAGGCAGTGGACTACGTCATCGACAATCTGCACGATGGGCGCACCGACAAGGTGAAAGTGTGGATTCGGGAACTGCTCAGTGCCCAGTTGGATGCCGGAAATGCCTGGGATGTGGCAAGCGCAGTGAAGTCGTTTGCCTCCTGCATCTTCGACGAAGCCTTCCTGAACCGGACGACAGACGAACGCAAGGCTCTGCGCGACGAGGCCGCAATGAACCGCTTCGTGCGGGAGATGAGAACCATCTGCACCGACAGCGAACGGTCGGCAGCCGAGATAGCGGAAAGGGCACTGGCCGCCTGGCAGGCCATTGACCTCAAAGTGAGCTACAGCGCCGACTACGAGAAAATGATACAGCGAATGGCTCGCATGGAAGCACTGAATATGAGCCCGCGAATCAATACGGCCCTCTACGAGGACAGCACTACCCTGCTTCGCAAGGCCGACGCCGAACGCACCGCTGAGGCCGAATCGATTGCCGCCATGCTGCGGGAGGCATGCGAGGATTACCTGCACCACTACCGACTCTGGCTGTCGGCCAAGCTGGCAATGAAGGACATCAATCAGCTGCGGCTGCTGGGACTGATCGAGGACACCGCCGAAGCCATCGCCGAGGAGAACAACCAGTTTGCACTGAGCAAGACGCCTTCGCTGCTCAGCCAGCTGATAGGACGCGACGATGCACCTTTCGTCTTCGAGAAAGCCGGCACGACATTCCATCATGTCATGATCGACGAGTTTCAGGATACGAGCCAGATGCAGTGGAGCAATTTCCGCGTCCTCCTGCTCGAGAACCTCGCCACTCAGGGCCACGACTTGGTAGTGGGCGATGTGAAGCAAAGCATCTACCGCTGGCGTAATGGCGACTGGCGCATCCTACAGCAAATGGAGCACAACGCTGGGCTACCCATCAAGCCGAAGGTCTTCACGCTGGACATCAACTACCGCAGCGAGCAGCGCATCGTGGACTTCAACAACGACTTCTTCGACGCTGCAGCGAAGGCGCTGGACAACATCGCTCCACACCAGCCGAGGATTGCCGATCTGTATGCCGACGTCAAGCAACTTTGTGCGAAAAGCGCAACGAAGGGCTACATCGAGGCTCACCTCTTCCTGAACACGGCAAGCAACGATGCAGGCTACTGGCGGCAGACGGCGCTGGAGATGGCCGGACGAATCGACGAACTGACGCAGCTCGGAGTGGAGCCGTCGAGAATTGCCATCTTGGTGAGGGAGAAGAGCGACGGCGTCGAACTGATAAGACAATTCCGCGAGATAGCGCCGCACATCCTGCTGGTGAGCGACGAGTCGTACCAGCTGGAGGCCAGCACCGCCGTGCAACTCATCATTGCGGCAATGCGTTGCCTGAACGACTCCGCCGACCGTATTTCCGAAGCCTTCCTGAAGAAGTACGATTGTGCCCTACCCGACGGCGAGGAACGAAAAGAACTGCTGGCGCAGCCTCTCTACCTCTTGTGTGAAAGCCTCTTCCGACTTTTGCACCTCGAACGCCTTGCAGGGCAGGAAGCCTACGTAATGACATTCCTCGACGAGGTGCAGGAATACAGCCGAAACGGCACTGCCGACCTGCGCACCTTCCTCAAGACCTGGGACGAGACTATCTACAAGGTTGCAGTGCCCTGCGGTGCCATCCCCGGCGTTCAAATCCTCACCATTCACAAATCGAAGGGCCTGCAGTTCCACACCGTCTTGCTGCCCGCCACACACTGGAAGATAAACAAACACACAAAGGACGACAAGCTCTGGATGTATGCCTCCGATGCGCGATTCAACCAGATTGGTCCTCTGCCGATTATCGGTAAGAAGGAGCTCGCCGACTCATTCTACGCCGAGGAATACGCCGAGGAGATGTTCCAAAAACGCGTTGACGCACTCAACATCCTCTACGTAGCATTCACTCGCACCGAATGCAACCTCATGATTTGGGGAGCGGCGCAGACGAAAGACAAGAAGGGCAAGGAGAAGGAATTCAACGACGAATCGGGAGCCGGCGAGATACTGTACCGATGCTTCCGCGAAATGCCTGACTGCCAGGTGGACGAAGAAGCAGCGGCGCTGACCTTCCAACGCGGCGAACTGGTGGGCAGGAAGCAGGGACGGAAGGAGGAGACCAGCCGAATGAGCATGCAGGGACAGGAGTCAATCTCGATTCCCCTGCGCTCCTATCCACCCTCGTTCGACTTCCGCCAGAGCATCGAAAGCCAGAAGTTCGTCCGCGACCTGACCTCGGAAGAGACGCAGCCGCTGACCTACACCGACATCGGCAAACTGATGCACTTTGTGCTGAGCCAGATAGAGACGGTCGACGACATTCAGCGCGTCCTGCAGCAATGCGAGGCGCAGGGCATCGTACAGGACGAGAGGATGCGCCAGAGGGCGATGGAGCGATTAAAGCAAGGATTCAAGAATAGTCGTGTAAAGGAATGGTTCTCTGCCGGAAATACAATCATCAACGAATGCAACATCATCGGTTCGAGCATCTACCATCCTGGGCAGCAGACCCATCGGCCGGACCGAGTGATTGTGCGCGGCCAGACGCTCACCGTGGTGGACTACAAGTTTGCCCGACCCTGTCAGGAACACATTGCCCAAGTGCAGGCCTACATGGACCTCCTGCGGCAGATGTACCCCACAATGACAGTCGAGGGCTACCTCTGGTATGTCTATAGCGGCCACATCGAAACCGTCAAGAATGGATAAGAATTATGCAGTCATTTCTCTCCCTCGTCGCTGACGACCTCCTGAAACGCTTTGGGCACGAAATGCGCAACGTGACGCTGGTGTTCCCATCGAAGCGGGCGGGACTCTTCCTCACACAGGAGTTTGCAGCCCGCAGCGGCAATGCACCGATTTGGGCACCTCACTATACAACGCTCAACGAACTCTTTCTCTCCCTGAGCGACCACCTGCTGGCCGACCCGATAGACATCGTCAGTCGCCTCTACCATATCTATATCGATTGTGTGCGCGAAGACATCAGCAGCGAAGAGGGGCCGCAAGCCCTCGAACGCGAGACGCTCGATCGATTCTGGAGCTGGGGCGAAATCATCCTGTCCGACTTCAACGACATCGACAAGCATCTGGCCAACCCGCAAAAGGTGTTCCGGCATGTCCGCGAGTTGGGAGAACTCTCCGACAACAGCTTCCTCAGCGAGGAACAACGGCAGACGCTGATGCGCTTCTTCGGCTATTTCTCGACGGGCGAGGACTCCCTCGTACGGCGACGCTTCCTCCGCCTCTGGAACGCCATGCCTGCCATCTACGAAGCTCTGCGCCTCGACCTGCTTGGCGACAACCTGCTCTGGGAGGGAGCGCTTCATCGCGATGTCTGCCAGCGTATCGAGGCCGAACCGCAGCTGCTCGACCGCTTCCCGCACATCTGCTTCGTGGGCTTCAACGTCCTCAACAGCGTCGAGGAGGCACTGATGAAGGCGCTGGGCAATCGGGCGCTGTTCTACTGGGACTACGACGAATACTACGTAAACGACCCGCAGCAGGAGGCCGGCGAGTTCATGCGACGCAACCTCCAGCACTTCCCCTCTGCGCTCCCCGCCGAATGCTTCCGCAATCTGGAACGACTGCGGCGCATCACCTTCGTCTCCTGTCCCACCGACAACGCCGTGGCTCGCTACACCTCCCGCTGGATGCAGGAGGGAATGCACCCCGTCGCCCGCGAAAACGCCGTAGTGCTCTGCAACGAGCGCCTGCTCCTGCCGGTGCTGCATGCAATGCCCGCTTCCGAGCAAGCGCAGTCCCAAGCTCCCATCAATGTCACCATGGGACTGCCGCTGAGCGACACCCCCATCTTCACTTTCGTGCTTGCCCTCTACCAACTCCTCACCGAGGGATGGGACGAACGCCGACAGCGCTTCCGACCCGCCTTCCGGCAAAGCGTACTGAACCATCCTTACGCACAATACTTCGACGATGCGGCTATTGACTGCATCCCGTCGAAGGGTAGCACCGACGAGTCCCTTGCCCACACCATCTCCGCCATCATCAAGGCCGTCGAGACCGTAGGCATCGCCTTGGGCCAAGACGAATCCCCCACCATCACGGCGCAGCTCCACGTCGAGTCAGTCTATCAGGCCCACCGTGTACTCACGAAGTTCCTCCAGCTGCTCAGCCACCCCACCCGTCCGCTCTCCGTCCGTCCCGCCACACTGCGCCGCCTGCTGCGCAGCGTGCTTGCAGCCACCAGCATACCCTTCCACGGCGAGCCCGCAAGCGGCATGCAGGTCATGGGAGTACTCGAGACTCGGTGCCTCGACTTCCACCACCTGCTGATGCTCTCCGTCGAGGAAGACCTGCTGCCGCGGCCCACGCAGCTCACCAGCATGATTCCTCCCATCGTGCGCGAAGCATACGGCCTCACCACGCCCCGCCATCGCATCGCCGTCTATGCCTACTACTTCTATCGGCTCATCCAGCGCAGCGAACAGGTCACCTGCGTCTTCAACCAAAACACCTCGGGCATCCGCCGCCACGAACCGTCGCGATTCCTGCGACAGCTTCAGGCCGACTTCCCACCATCACAGCTCGAGATCAGGCAGATACAGATATCCAGCGCACCCTCCACCGCCGTCCCGCTCCCCGTCGAGGTGGCCAAGACGCCGCAGATGATCGCACAGCTCCGGCAACGCTATGCTCCCCGCAGCGGACACCCACTCAGCCCCACCGCCATCAATGCCTACCTCAACTGCCCGCTCCAGTTCTACTACCACTACGTCGCACTGCTCAGTCCCACCGACGAGGAGACCGACGACATCGACGCCATGCAGCTCGGCAACCTCTTCCACGACTGCGCCGAAATCATCTACACCGACCTCGTCCGTCGCCACGGCGGCGAACGCTGCGTCGAGCCCGAGTGGATAGCACCACTGCTCGAACCCGAGTGCGCCATCCTGCGCGGATACATCGACATCGCCTTCGACATGAACATCCGGCAACGCCTCTCCAGCGACGAGGAGAAGAAGCGCTTCATCGGCGAATGCCTCGCCACAGGCCGACAGCCGCAGGTGGAATACGCCGGGCAGCACATCATCGTCCGCGACGTACTCACACACTACCTCCGCCAGCTCCTGCGCCACGACCTCCGCCTCGCTCCCTTCACCATAATCGGCACGGAATGCGACTGCACCCTTGAGTGCACATTGTTGCATCCTGAGCCTGTCGAAGGGATGCAGCCTGAGTCTGTCGAGGGCAGGAATCCTGAGTCAGTCGAAGGGATACATCCTGAGCCTGTCGAAGGGATACATCCTGAGCCTGCCGAAGGAAGCCCGTCGAAGGGCACCATCCTTGTCGGCGGACGCATCGACCGACTCGACCGACTCGCCGACGGCACATTGCGCGTTCTCGACTACAAGACTGGCACACAACACATAAAGAACCACTCTCTCGACGGAGCCTTTGCGCGCGGCTCGCGCCACCAGAGCCACACCCTCCAAGCCTGCCTCTACGCCCTGGCCGTCATGGAGTCGAACGGGGATCTCCTGAGCCTGTCGAACGGGGCTATCCAGGGCCTGTCGAAGGGATGCATCCTGAGCCAGTCGAAGGGATGCATCCTGAGCCTGTCGAAGGACTCCCCCCATCGTCCTCGCGCCGTTCAGCCAGCCCTCTACTACGTTCGCTCTGCCCATGCCGACGACTACTCCCCCGCACTGCGCTTCCTCGCCGACGACGCCACGCAGCCTGCCACCACCGATTTCGTTCCCCTGGCCGACGAATTCCGCCGCCGCCTCAGCGAGACGCTGTCCGAAATCTTCTCTCCCTCGCTCTCCTTCCGTCAGACCACCGACACCGACGTCTGCAAACGCTGCGACTACGCCCTTCTGTGCGGTCGGAGCACTCGCCGATAGCATCCTCAATATACTAATTGCAACGGCTGCGAGTAAGCAAGAGAAAAGTGAAGCTCGCTTCGACTTTCCCGAGCGGGAGCAGGCTCAAATATTGTACAAAATTCTATTTGCAAAATGCAACGGCTGCGAGTAAGCAAGAGGAAAGTGAAGTTCGCTTCGACTTTCCCGAGCGGGAGCAGGCTCGACCGACGGTCAAATGCAAAAAATGTCTTGCTGTCGCAATGTCGTCTGCTTGCCGTCGCAATGCCTCCTGCTTGCTGCCGCAAAGTCACCTGCTTGCTGTCGCAATGTCTCCTGCTTGCTGTCGCGATGCCTCCTGCTTGCTGTCGCGATGCCTCCTGCTTGCCGTCGCAATGTCTCCTGCTTGCTGTCGCAAACGTCCCTGCTTGCCGTCGCAATGTCGCCTGCTTGCCGTCGCAATGTGGCATTTTTGTAATCGAAAAACGCATTATCACACGTTTTGGCAGACGATAAGGCTCGTTTGGCAGGTTTTTCGCAGCCCTAAAACTTCGTTCAAGCCTCAAAAGAAGATAGCGAAAATTTTCTACGAACAGCAAAAGTGTTGTTGCAGATATGCCATAAATGTTGTAAATTTGCAGGCGTAAACGACAAAGCGCACCATCATGAAAGTCTATCCCAACTGCAAAATCAACCTCGGCCTGAACATCGTGGAACGACGCGCCGACGGATACCACAACCTCGAGACGGTCTTCTACCCCATCCCGCTCTGCGACGAGCTCGACATCGAAAAGGCTGCGCAGGAAACGTTTGAAATGGACGGGATGGCCATCGAGGGGAAGCCCGCGGACAACCTTGTGATGAGGGCCGTAGCCCTGCTCAGGGAAAACGGCTACGCTATCCCACCCCTGCGCATCCGACTGACGAAACGCATCCCCTCTGGCGCAGGACTGGGCGGCGGCAGCAGCGATGCGGCCCACACGGTGCGACTGCTCAACGAGATGTTCGGCCTGCGGATTTCCACCCAGCGAATGGCCGAAATGGTGTGCCGGCTCGGTGCCGACTGTCCTTTTTTCATCCACAACACGCCAGTCTTTGCCGAGGGCATCGGCGACGTAATCCAGCCCGTAGCGCTCGACCTTGCCGGATGGCACCTCACACTCGTGAAGCCCGATGTCTTCGTCTCCACGAAGGAGGCGTACGCAATGGTTCGGCCAAAGCGGCCTGAAACGAGGGTGAGAGAGATAGTTTCGCGTCCCGTCGAGGAATGGAAGGATAGTCTCGGCAACGACTTCGAGGGGTCGGTGTTTCCCAGCCACCCTGCCATCAGAGAGGTGAAGGAACGCCTCTACGGTCGAGGTGCCGTCTATGCCTCGATGAGCGGCAGCGGGAGCAGTGTGTTTTCGCTATCGCGAAAGCCTCTCTTGCTCGGCAACGACTTCTCCGACAGCTTCTGCTTCCAGTGTGCGCTGTGAGGAAATCCCCCCGAACGTTTAGGGAAAATCCGTTTGCCATCCCCGCAGATAGCCCGACCTTTGCCGGTGAAAACATTTTAAAACGTTACGACTATGAAACGAATGATCATCACACTGGCAATGTCCGCTGTAGCCCTGCTGGGCGCAAACGCCATGAGCTACGAGCGTGCAAGAGAAGAGGCACTCTACCTGACGGACAAGATGGCATACGAGCTCAACTTGAACGATCAGCAGTACAACGATGCCTACGAGATAAACCTTGACTACCTGCTTAGCCTCGCCGACGAGCGCGACCTCTACGGCAGCTATCTGGAGTATCGTCTGAACGACCTGCGCCAAATCCTGTACGACTGGCAGTACGACCTGATGCTGGCTGCCGACTACTTCGTGCGTCCCGTCATTTGGCGCGCCACGGGGTGGTTCTTCCCCATCTACTCCTACTATCGCTATGGGTGGTACTACTACGACCGTCCTGCCGTGTTCTGGAACTATCGTGGCGGTCACGGACGCATCCACTTCCACGGCGGCTACTACGCCAACCGTCGCCCCGTCTGGCATGGCGGAATGCGCGGAGTGGGCAGGGATCGCAGCGGATGGAGCAGCATCGCACCCCAACAGAGGCACGGCGGCAACCACGGCGGCTTTAGGCACGACGGACGCGGCGGTGTACCCCGCAGCCGGGGCGAGTTTCGGGGCGATCGCGGCAATGGCGGACAAACACCCGGAATGCGCGGAGGCAGTGACAGACATAACGGCGGCGTGCCCGAGGTGCGCGGAGGCGACAACAGGCATAGCGGCAGTGTGCCCAACGGACGCGGAGGTGACAACAGGCAAGGCGGCGATGCTCTCGGAAGTGCTGGCGGACACACTGGCGGACACACTCCCAGCGGCCACATCGACACACGAAGCATGACAGGCAGAAGCGGTTCTGTATCCGGCAACCGTGGCTCAGTATCCTCCAGCCGTAGCACCACGATGCCCGGCAGCCGTGGCTCAGTATCCTCCAGCCGCAGCACCACCATGCCCGGCAGCCGTGGCTCAGTATCCTCCAGCCGCAGCTCCGCAGGCAGTTCCCAGCGCGGCAATCTGTTCAGCGGCAGCAGCACTCGCTCGACCGTCGGCAGCAGCTTGCATGGCAGTTCCCACTCGTCGGGCAGCAGCATGCGAAGTGGAAGCAGTCGAGGCGGCAGTTTCAGCAGCGGCGGACACAGCGGAGGTGGCCACAGCAGCGGTCACAGCGGTGGCAGCCACGGCAGCGGCGGAGGTCGCGGCGGACGTCGCTGACCCTCTCACTCTAACGTCGGGGACGCAGTTTGTTCAGAAGCGAACGATTGATGGAACTGATACGGTGCTGGCTCTCCAGAAGGTCATTCTTCAGGAGGGCCAGTTCCTCGTTCATGTCGGAATAGAGGTCGCTGAAGATGCGCAGCAGGGGCGAGACGTAGGGCTGCTCCTTGTCATTGACCACCATTCGGATGTCGTGGGGGACGATGCGCACCTCGATGTCCTGCCCCTCCTCCTTCGGGTCGCCGTCGAAGTGGATTACTCCGGGCGAGGAGCGATGGATCTTGAGGCGCGAACACTGGAACGAACGGATGCGGTTGTTCTGCGTGATAGTCTTGTTGAAGAGCTGAATGGCAATCTGCGGCGCCTCGAGCACGTTGAAGGGTTCCATGATAGTAACGTCCATCAGTCCGTCGCTCATGCTGGCCTTCGGAGCGATATAGACGTTGTTTCCGTACTGGCTGGCATTGGCGCAGGCAATGAGGAAGGCCTTGTAGCGCTGCGTCTCGCCCTCTATCTCGATTTCGTAGGTGTCGGGGTTGTACTTCAGTCCCTCGCGCAGCGTGTTCTCGATGTAAGAGACGAAGCCGCGCTTCTTGCTCTCGGCAAACTTGCTGCTGACAAAGGCATCGAACCCCATGCCGCAAGTGCAGAAGAAGGGGGTGCCGTTGATGCAGCCGTAGTCGAGCGACTCGATGTGGCAATTGGCCAGCACTCGCAAGGCTCCGCGGGCGCTCATCGGGATGTAAAGATGGCGGGCAAGTCCGTTGCCGCTGCCGCAGGGAATGATGCCCAGCGCCGTCGAAGTGTGCACCAGGCTGCGGGCCACCTCGTTCACCGTGCCGTCGCCACCGACAGCCACGCAGACGTCAGCGCCCTCGTCGACAGCCATTCGGGCATACTCTGCAGCATGGCCGCGATGCTCTGTGTAATGCACGGAACAATCGAAGCGCGACTCGTCCATGTATCGCGGAATCATCTGCACAATATCCTTCTTGTCCGTGGTGCCCGAAATGGGGTTTACGACAAACCAAATCTTCTTTCTTTCGTCCATAACGCCCACAAAGGTATAAAAATTCGATAAAAAAACAGCAAAAGGAGACGGAAAGATGGGCTTGCAGAATATTTTTTCTCTTTTACACGCTATAATTAAGATATTTTACATATCTTTGCACCGCTTTAACTAAAAAAAAGGGAAAAACCTTACGTTATTTTATGGGATTGTTACAAGAAAGATGTGCTAAATATACATTGCCTCAGGAGTTCATGAAACAAGGCATTTATCCTTATTTCAGACAAATAGAAGGCAAGCAGGGCACTGAAGTATTGATGGAAGGACATCGCGTCCTGATGTTTGGCTCGAACGCTTACACCGGGCTCACCGGCGACCAGCGAATCATCGATGCCGGCATCGCCGCCATGCAGAAATATGGCAGCGGATGTGCCGGAAGCCGATTCCTGAATGGTACGCTCGACCTGCATGTCAAGCTTGAGAAGGAACTGGCCGAGTTCGTCGGCAAGGACGATGCACTGTGCTTCGCCACCGGATTCACCGTGAACAGCGGTGTCATCAGCCAGCTCGTGGATCGCAACGACTACGTAATCTGCGACGATCGCGACCATGCCAGCATCGTGGACGGCCGACGACTGAGCTTTGCCACTCAGCTCAAGTACAGGCACAACGACATGGAGGACTTGGAGAAGCAGCTGCAGAAGTGCGAACCCGACCGCGTAAAGCTAATCGTTGTGGACGGCGTTTTCAGCATGGAGGGCGACCTTTGCAAACTCCCGGAAATCATCGAATTAAAGAAGAAATACAATGCCGCCGTCATGGTGGACGAAGCGCACGGCATCGGCGTCTTCGGCCGTCAGGGTCGCGGTGTCTGCGACCACTTCGGACTTTCGGCCGATGTGGACCTCATTATGGGCACCTTCTCGAAGAGCCTGGCATCCATCGGCGGATTCATCGCAGCCGACGAAAGCATCATCAACTGGCTGCGCCACACGGTGCGCACCTACATCTTCAGCGCCAGCAGTACGCCTGCAGCCACAGCCGCCGCGCTCGAGGCACTGCACATCATTCAGAACGAGCCCGAACGCATTGCCGCGCTGTGGGATGTCACCAACTTCGCACTGAAACGCTTCCGTGAGGAGGGATTCGAGATTGGCGAAACGGAGAGCCCCATCATTCCGCTCTACGTTCGCGATACGGAAAAGACATTCCGCGCCGTTGCCTACGCCTTCCGCGAGGGCGTCTTCATCAATCCAGTGATTCCGCCCGCCTGCGCACCTCAGGACACACTCGTTCGCTTTGCCCTCATGGCCAGCCACACTCACGCTCAGGTGGACGAAGCGGTAAAGAAACTGAAGAAGGTGTTCCAGGAACTGGAGATACTGTAAGAGAACAGAATAAACCCCATAGTGCGCCCCCTTACCACTTCAATGAGACTGGCAAGGGGGCGTTCTTTTTTTCGGCGACTTTATTCCTCGGCCAACGCAAAAATGGTCTTTATCCCCTTTATCTTCTGTCCCCTGACGCGAGCAAGCAAATCGCCTGCCACTCGTCGGGCAACTGCAGCAAAAGCCCATCCGGGCAAGACATCCACTCGCCCCAGCTCTTCGCGACGAAGGCCGCCAACCTTGGAGAGGAACCCCACGATGTCCACCTTGTTGATTTTGTCCTTGCGGCCCTTGCCGATGTAGAGAGTCACCCACTGCGGTTTTGCTGGCGAAGGCAAATGTCGGGGCAGGCTCAGCGTCTCGGGCATCGCGCCGATATATTCAGGCACTCGCTCTTCGGGGCCCAGAATCAGGCAGGCATCCCCCTCGGCATCCCAGCGCGCAGTGCGTCCGTTTCGGTGGATGAACGCCTCCTCGTTCAGCGGCAGGTGATAGTGGATGATGTGGCCGATGTCGGCGATGTCCAAGCCTCGCGAGGCAAGGTCGGTGGTTACGAGAACGTTAGCCGATCCGTTGCTGAATCGGAAGAGCGCCCTTTCGCGGTCGCGCTGTTCCATCCCGCCGTGGAAGAGCGCTGCAGGAATGTCCATCCGTCGCAGGTACTCCCCCACTCGCTCCACGCTTTCGCGATAGTTCACAAACACCATGCTCGATTCCGCTCCCAGCATGCAAAGCAAATCGTAGAGAGTGCGCAGCTTGTCCTTCTCGGGCGAATGAAGTACCCGCAAATGGATGCGGTCGGAAGTGCGGGACGATGCGTCGAGATAGTCGAGGCGGCAGGGATTGCCCATCGGCATGAAGTCGGGAATCTGCGGACAGTCGGTGGCCGACAACAGGATGCGGCGCCCGACATTGCGCAGCGCTCCGAGGATGGCCCGCATCTGTTCGTGGAAGCCCAGTTCCAGGCATTTGTCAAACTCGTCGATGACGAGGAAGCGCACCCTCTCGGCCTCAAAATTCTGCTTGCCGATGTGGTCGAGCACTCGTCCCGGCGTCCCCACGATGATGTGAGGTCGCTGGGCGCGAATCAGCCGATGCTCGTCCATCGCAGGACGACCGCCATAGCAGGCAAGAATGCGCAGTTCGGGCGTCAGCTTTCGCGCCACCGCCTCGGTCTGTTGGGCCAGTTCGCGCGAAGGAACGAGAATCAGGGCAGCGCCTTCGTCCGATTCGGCATCAAGCAGTTGCAGCAGTGGCAGCAGGTAGGCAAGCGTCTTTCCGCTGCCCGTAGGACTGAGCAGCACCACTTGCCTTTCGCGGGGCACAGTGTGCAGCATGTCTTCCTGCATGCCGTTGAGGACATCTATTTCGAGTTTGTGAAGACTGAAAAGCATTTTGAGGTTTTGAGGTTGTAAGGTTATGAGGTTGTGAGGTGAGTTTCTGAGTTTTTGAGTTGAGTTTTTGAGTTTTTGGTCAATGAAAGAACGGTCAATGGTCAATGAAACACTACTCTACGCTCAGCGAGTAGGGCAACTCGCGCTGGGGAGTGCGGCGGACGGGTTTTGCACTCATCTCGAATTCCAGCACACCGCCCTCGGTCAGTTCTTCGTGGGTGATGAATCGGCGCGAGAGAGTGCGGCCATTCAGCTTCACATTCTTCACATAGCGCTTTGCATCGCTCACCCCCTCGGCCCTCACCTCGAATGTACGACCCGTCGGGAACGTAATCTTGCAGTGCGGCACATAGGGCGCTCCGAGCACATATTGGTTCGTACCGGGGCAAACGGGATAGAAGCCCATCGCCGTGAAGATGTACCACGCAGACATCTGCCCGCAGTCGTCGTTGCCGTGGAGTCCGTCCATGTCGTTAACGTACATTCGGTTCATCACCTCGCGCAGCCAGTACTGACTCTTCCAGGGCTGCTCCGTCCAGGCATAGAGATACGGAACATGGTGGCTGGGCTCGTTGCCGTGGACATAGCCGCCCATGAGGCACTCCTCCTCGATGTCCTCGTTGTCCTCGTAGTACTTCTTGTCGAGCGGCTCCTGAAACAGGTTGTCGAGACGTTCGACGAAACGCTTTTCGCCGCCGAAGCACGCAATCATGCCAAGCACATCGTGGGGAACATGGAAGGAATAGTTGGCCGAATTGCCCTCGATGAACCCCTCGCCATAGGTCTGCAGGGGCGAGAAGTCGCTTTTCCAGCTGCCGTCCTTGTATCGGGGACACGCCAGTCCGAAGTCGGGGTTGAATACGTTGCGATAGTTGAACGCCCGCCGACGGTAGCGCTCGGCCATCTCGTCGTTGCCCGCCAGCCGCGCAGTGTGGTAGATGGCCCAGTCGTCGTAGGCATACTCCAGCGTATTGCTGGCACTCGTCCCGCAGCGGTCGTAGGGCACATAGCCATACTTGATATAGTCCGCCATGCCCTCAATCCAGGGCGAAGTGGCCGTCGCATCCATCGCCTCGAGCACCGTCGCCTCGCCTCCAAGCCCCGCCTTTGTGGCCGCGTCGGCCAGCACCGAGACGGCGTGGTAGCCGCTCATGCACCACCCCTCGTTGCCCATCAGATACCAGATGGGGAGCAGGTGGAGCGCACTCTGCTGCTGGATGCGAAGCATGCTCCTTGCCATGTCGGCGCCCAGACTGGGCTTCAGCAGGTTGAGCAACGGATGCTCCGCACGATAGGTGTCCCACAGCGAGAAGACGGTGTAGTTCGCCCCCTCGCCCTCCCATTGGTGAATCTCCATGTCGTTGCCGCGATACCTCCCGTCGACGTCCATGTAGACCGACGGATTGATCATCGTGTGGTAGAGCGAGGTGTAGAAGAGCGTCTTCTGGTCGTCCGTCCCCTCTATGTCGATGATGTCCAGCTCCTTGGCCCATCGTTCTGCCGTCTCCTGCCACACTGCTTCGAAGGTGCGGCCCTCCGTTTCTTTTTCGAGGTTGGCCATTGCGCCCTCCATGCTCACCGCCGAGAGCGCCACCTGCAGCTCCAGCCGCCTCTCCTCCAGCCCGTGAAAACGGAAGTAGGCTGCAATCTCCCTGCCCGCCATGTCGGGGAAGTTGTGGTGGACATCATTCTTCCGCCAGAAGCCGTTGTAGCGCATCCGCTGCCTGTCCCTGTAGCCATAGTCGGCAATGGGATGGGAGAGACGGATGGCAAAGTAGGTGTAGTTCTGTCGCGCCCATCCGTTGGTGATGCGGTAGCCGGTCAGCAAGGTCGGGCTCACCACCCTCAGGTAGGTCCACAACGTCTTGCCCTCATAGTTGTAGATGCCATGCCCGAGGTCGAGGACAAACTGCCCCTCTTCGGTCGGGAACGTATATTGATGCACCCCCACCCTCTTTGTGGCCGTCAGCCTCACTCGGATGTCATAGTCGTCGAGCGTCACCTCATAGTAGCCCGGGCTGCAACGCTCCGTCGCATGGCTGTAGCGCGACCTATAGCCCCCCTCGGGCGCGTCGGCCGTGCCGGGATTCGTCCTTACCTCGCCCGTCGTCGGCATCACCAGGATGTCGCCCAGGTCGGAATGTCCCGTCCCGCTCAGGTGCGTATGGCTGAAGCCCACGATGGTCGGGTCGCGATACTGATAGCCCGCACAATAGGCATACACCTCGGGCTGATAGCGTCCGTCGACGTTGTGCGGAATCGTGTCCGTATCGGGACTCAGCTGCACGATGCCGAAGGGCGCACAGGCCCCCGGGAAGGTGTGGCCCATACCGTTCGTCCCGATAATCGGGTCCACATATTCGAGTTTATTCCTCTCGGC
>JAILBW010000006.1 GCA_024680695.1 Bacteroidaceae bacterium | reverse complement strand
GGGCGAGGACCATGTCGGCATCCTCTTCTGGGACTGCGGCGAGAGGCTCTACTGGGTGAAGAACTCCACGATGAACCAGTCCACCTGGCTTCGCTACGGCGTGAATGCCGTCTGCTGGCAGACTGCGTCAGACGCCTGGATTGCCTACCGCCTGCTCGACGAGGTGGGCAAAGACCATCCGCACACGATGACCGAGCTCTCCCAGAAGATGGCTTCTAAGATCGACGGGCTGCTGAATACCATCGGGCTCACCTTCTACTGCGAGGAGGCACCCTTCGACGTGAACGAATTCAAGGCGCAGATTATCTCCTACTTCGAATGAACGAACACTACACCATACAGCCGGCCGTCGCGGCTCAAGCCCCCCGGATAGCGACGCTCATCATGGAGGCAATGAACCATGACTGCTGCCAGTATTTTGCCGGACCTCGGCACGATCTGGCCGACTTCCACCGGCTGATGACGGCTTTGGTGGGCCGTACGGACAGCCAGTATTCCTACGCCAACACCTTGGTGGCAATGGATGCCGACAAGGTGGTGGGCATTGCGCTGAGCTACGACGGGGCCCGACTGCACGAACTGCGCCGCGCCTTCATCGAGGGGGCGAAGGAAGTTCTCGGCATGGACCACAGCGGCATGGACGACGAGACGCAGGCGGGCGAACTCTACATCGACTGCCTCTGCGTGGACGCATCCTACAGGCAGCAAGGCATCGCCACAGCCCTGCTCAGGGCCACCTGCCAGCGTGCCTGGCGCGAAGGGCTGCCGGCGGTCGGACTGCTGGTCGATCAGGACAATCCGCAAGCCGAAACCCTCTATGCGAAGCTCGGATTCCGCTATGCGAACGACAGCCAGTGGGGAGGACATTCGATGCGGCATCTGGTACTGCCCGCCCAAAGAACCTATCCCGTCAACGCCATGCAGTGGGAAATGTTCGAGGAATGGAGCGAGGACCCGTCGATGACGCAGTACAACCTGCTGGTCTGCGTTGACGTTCCGAGGGAACGATGTGACGCCGAGCGGGCTCGCCGGGCATGCCAGCGAGTGCTTGACGGGCAGCGCTACCTGCATATCCACTTGGTCATGCAGGACGGCGAACCGCTGATATGCGAAGACTGGTGCATGCCCAACGTCGTGAAATATCGCGAGATGAGCGATAAAGAATGGGAACAGGGGAAAGGGGACCTCATTCAGTCCTTCGACCTCTTCGGCGAACCTGCCGCGAGGCTCCATGTGGTGGCCACACCGACGAAGACCGTTATCGGCGTGGAGCTCCACCACCTGTTCTTCGACGGCCTGTCGGTGAAGGCCGCGTTCAACAATATCGAGGATGCCCTGCACGGACGACCAATATTTGACCAGGGCGACCTTGCCGCCGAGTCTAACGAAGCCGAAGTGGCCTCGTATGGCGGTCCGGACTACGAAAAAGCCAAGGCCGTCTATACGGAGAAATTCCGTGAAGACGTCCAGTTTGCCGACATCTGCCGCGAGACCGACGACCCCTTCGGCCAGTGCATCTGCGTCAGGCCGCTCATCGACAATAAGCCCGTCGACGAGGGCTGCAAGCGTCTCGGCACTAACTTTGCCATCATCTTCAATGCCGCGTATTCGCTGGCTCTGGGCCAGATGAGCGGCTACCGCCGAGTGGCCTTCTTCACCACCTACCATGGCCGCACCGACAAGCGGCTCACTGACCGGGTGTACGGCAATTTCCTCACCAGTCTGCCTGTCATCATCGACACCGACCTCGCACAGAGCGTAAGCCAGCTGCTCAGTCAGACGAAGACCGCGCTCTTTGCCTCTATGCGCTATCGTGCCTACCCGGTGCGCCATCTCCTGCGCGACCTCGACATCGGACTCGACGACAACGGCACCGAACTGAGCGTGCAGGGACAGTTCATCTATGAATACCTCCTGGTGGACGGCGCTTCCTACGTCAGCTATCACATCGAGCCCACCAAGACGCTGGAACACGCCATGGCCATCATCATCCTGCGCGAAGGCGGCTACGAAGTGGCTGTGGACGGCAGCGATGCACTCTATACCCGGGAACAATTGGAAACCCTTGCCGGCCTGACTGGCGAGTATGTACTGAAACTGGCTTCAGCTGATGCGTCGGCGACGATTGGCGGGCTGTCACAAAATGACGGGAATGACTGATCACAGATTAGGCACGGAACACATCACCCGCCTGTTCTTCTCGATGACGGCACCAGTGATTCTTCAGCAGTTCATTCTACTGCTGAACAGCGTCGTGGACCGCATCTGGATAGCGCACATTCCCGATGTGGGCGAACTGGCGTTCACGGCCTCCGGCGTCTGTGTTCCCGTCGTCTATCTCATTCTGGCCCTTGTGGAACTGGTCGGCACCGGTATTTCGCCGCGCGTCGGCTACCTGCTGGGTAGCGACAATCGTCCCGAGGCAGAACGCACCCTGGGTGCCATGCTCGTCTTCGACCTGCTTCTCGCTGTGTCGGCCTGCTTGTTCATCGAGTGGCAGTGCCACTGGCTGATAAGCCTCTTCGGCGGCAGTCCGCAGACCTTCCCGCTGGCCGAGACCTATCTGCGCATCTCTACGCCCGGCAATACACTCTGCCTCCTCTCCGGCGGACTGGCTCCCTTCCTGCTGGTGCAAGGCCGCAGCCGTGAGGCGGGATTCGTCATGAGCATCGGCATCGTGCTGAACATGCTGCTCGACCCCATCTTCATCTTCGTCTTCGAATGGGGCATCGCCGGTGCGGCCTGGGCCACGACAATCGCCGAGACAGCGGCAGCCATTGCCGCCTTGTATTGCATTCTGGGCAAGGACGGGCTGAAGCTGCGCAAAGCGAACCTTCGTCCGAAGTCCGCCCTCCTGTGGCCCTGCTTGGCGTTGGGCATCACACCAATGGCGATGATGCTGGCCGAGGCGGCGCAGATAGGCATCTACAATGCGACGCTCGCTCCTCTAGGCGGCGACGTCGCTATCGGCACGATGGCACTGGTCATTATGCTCCACGACTTCCTCTATTTCCCCGTCTATGGCATGGCCTACGGTGCGCAGCCTGTCACCAGTTACAACCTAGGCGCCGGGCAGACAGAGCGCGTAAGGCAGAATGTACGTCTGCTGCTTCGGGCCACCCTGCTCTGGTCGCTGGCCGTATGGGTGGTGATGGAGGTTGCTACGGGGCCTGTCGTCCGTCTGGTCGTCGGTGATGGCGAAATGGCCGAATGGGCGGTGCCGATGGTGCGCATCTCGTTTGCCCTCTTCTTCGTGGCCACGTTGCAGTTCGCCTGCCAGAGCATCTTACAGGCAATGGGTCGCCCCGCAGTCACCTTTTGGCTCGGACTGTCCCATACGCTTCTCTTGCTGGTGCCGCTGGTGTGGCTGTTGCCCCGCCTGTTGCCTGGCCGTCCCGCAAACGGCATCTTCCTGGCACAGCCGCTGACCGACCTGCTGGTGGGCGCTGCCACATTCCTATGTCTGTATCGCACATTAATTAAATTAAATACATCAATCAAATGAAAAGAACACACACACTGCTTCTGCTTGTGCTCGGTCTGTTGATGACCGTGGTGCCAGTCCATGCTGAGTCGATACGCGGCGAAGTAAAAGATGCACTGACCGGCGAGCCACTGACGGGAGCCACCATTGCAGTGCTCGATTCCGACCAGAAGGTCCTGTCGATAATCCGAGAAGGTGGAGCCACTGCACCCGCAGCTGCCATTGCCGACGTTGACGGACGCTTCTTCCTGCAGGACATCCCCACCGGTCGCTATACGGTGGAGGCTCGCTGCATGGGTTTCGAGACCGAACGACAGGTCGAGGTGCTGGTGGCTGGTCACCATGAGATAGTGCTCACCTTCAACCTGCGCGAAAAGACCTCCCAGATGGACGAACTCACGGTGAAGCCCATCGTGAACAAAGCGCGCCCGCTGAACCCCACCGCACTGGCTGGTGCACAGATGATTAGCGTGGAGGAGGCTGAGCGCTTCGGCGGTACGCTGGACGACATCGGGCGCGTAGTGCGGCGCTATGTCGGCACCACCGGTTCGGAGAACAATTCCGGCATCTCCACCCACGGCAATGCCCCCTCGATGACCATGTATCGACTGGAGGGCGTCGAGGTGCCTGCACCCGCCCATTTCGACAATATGGCGCATGGAGTCGGAGACATCTCAGCGCTGCACACCAACCTGATAGCCAACAGCGACTACTACACAGCCGCAGCCCCCGCCGAGTTCGGCAATACTCTGGGCGGTGTGATGGACCTGCAACTGCGCAATGGCAACCTCTCGAAATACGAGCACAGTGTGAAGTTCTCCACCATGGGACTCGACCTCAACAGCGAGGGACCGCTCTCGAAGGAGAAGGGCTTCTCCTACCTCATCGCCTACCGATACGGACTCACCAAATTGGCCAATGACATCGGGCTGGGTATCCTCGATGGCGACCAGGGCGACTATCAGGACCTGGCCTTCAAACTGAACTTCCCTCTGCGCCGCGCCACGATTTCCGTCTGGGGCCTGGGGGCTTGGGACCACGGATATATGGAGTGGGATGGTTATGAAAACCAGTGGCATACACTCTACGACCAGAATGACTTCAATAGCCGACTGAATACGATGACGAGTGGTGCCACGCTCGATGCCAGCCCTGGAAACGGATGGCGACTGAAGGCCAACCTTACGGCCTCCCACCGCAACTTCCGTGCCGAAGATCGCTACGTAATCTTTGCCACCGACGACACGATGCTCACCTATAAGAATCGCTATGAGAAAACATGGGCCGCCCCCACTCCCTATAGCAACCTGCGCTTCAACACCACCTGGCTCACTGCCTCGATGGCCGCTCAGAAACGCTTCTCGCCCGTCTATCTGCTGAAGTTCGGCGCCTCGGAGCGACACATCATCTACGACCAGACGTTGCGCCAGGCAGCCAGCCTGTACGCCGGCACAATGCTGCCCGTCGCCGTGGCCGACCGTTCGCTGGAGCAGGTCGATGCCTACGCCTCCAACTTCTTGCGAATGGGACGCTGGACGGTGAATGCAGGCTTGCATCTGAGTGGATGGTCGCTCTCCAACGACTGGACCCTCCAGCCGCGTCTCTCTGCCGAGTGGAAACCGGCCGAGTCGCATTCCCTGTCCGCAGGATACGGTATGACCACTCGCACCGAGACACTCGACACCTATTTCTCAGCTCCCGGCAACCGAGACCTCGACCCAATGCGCAGCCACCAGCTGGTGCTCAACTACAAGTGGCAGATTAATGACAACCTCCACCTGAGCAGCGAGGCTTGGGGCGAATGGCAGACTTCGTTGCCCGTCACTCCCACTGGCACCTTCACAAGCATCAACCGGCGGCTATACTACATCACCGATCAGCTGGTGAACGAAGGCGAGGGACGCGATTATGGCATCTCGGCCGGAATAGAGCAGAACATGAAAGACGGACTCTACTGGCTTGCCAATGCTTCGGTCTTCAAGAACGAATACCGAGCTACCGACGGCATCTGGCGTCCCACCCTCTTCGACCGCGGATGGGCTGTCAATGTGGCCTGCGGAAAGGAGTGGAGCTGGAAGCGCAGCATACTCAGTGTGAACCTGGCGGCCAGCATCATGGGCGGAATGCGCCAGTCGCCCTTCGACGAGACTGGTTCTGCCGCAATGTATGCTGCCGGCTCGCCCTATGTCGCCTACGTTGAGGCTGAGGCCATGTCCGAGCGCACGGACGCTGTTCACGATCTCTCGCTCAACATCTCCTACCGCTTGCACCGGAAACGCATCGACCATGTTATGGGCATAGACTTCATGAACATTATTGGATATGAAGAGCCACTCCAGGACTATTACAACTATCACACCCACTGTGTAAACACCATCACATCGTGCTATTCAATCCCGAACATCAGCTATGCAATCATATTCTAAATACTTTATCTTAGGTCTGCTTACTTTCTCGGTTGCTGCGGAGGCAAGTCAGCTGTCTGGAGCCCCTGAGACGGGGAACACAAAGACGAAGAATTTCTTCCGTGCGGCATGGGACTGGCTCATCGCCCCAGACGAGACGCTCGACTCTACCTATATTTATCAGGCTCCCACCAATTGGACCGTCTCCCTCGAGAACGACCTGTCGCGCACTGGCGCATTGTTCAAGACTCGCGGCCATCTGGAAAACCTCGTCCACCCCACGGGCAGCTATAGCTACCTGTGGGACGTTCGCATGCAGTCCGAATACTCCGACGTGATGGGCGCCTATCTCACTTTGGGTCCTATCACTCTCGGATGGGGCTCCGAGGTAGGTAAACAATCGGCCCAGTCGAACAACAACCAGTACTTTTGCCTGCTCGACGCCTGGTATGGAATCAGTTTCCGCTACAATTCCATCTACAATCCTTTGCGATCTACCCTCTACAACTATACCACAGGCTTCCAGCGTCAGATCAACACCCACACTTCGGGCCACTTCAGGTCGCTAATCGTCAACGCCTACTATGCCTTCGACCATTCTCGCTTTGCCTACAATGCGGCCTACGACGGCAGCTACATCCAACGCCGTTCCCGAGGCTCTATGCTCGCAATGGCCAAATATGCCTATGGCGACCTGCGAATGCCTAAGAACGATACTGAGTTCCTGCTCTTCTGCGGCGGTAACCATCGCTATTCCACCCATCAACTTTCCGTCGGACCGGGCTACAGCTACAACTGGGTGCTCTTCCACCGTGATGCAGCCCCTCACTCCATCAAGGGACTGCACAACCTCACCTTCAACGCCACTCTTTCCCCCATGCTGACGCTGATCAATCGGCTGAACACCTACACTGGTACGTTCGACGAAAATGGTGATAATTTCCAGATGGGCGACAAAATCAGCGCTGCACAGAAGATACATTTCAACGTCTTCGCCCGCGCCGCTGCATGCTATTCCTTCGGGCGTTACTCGCTCAATGCCACGTTCGACTTCAACCGTTTCGGCTTACACACAGAGAACACTGAGGTTTACGACGACGAAATCAGTACCTACAAGAGCAAGTGCCGGTTCTACGACTGGATGGCAAGCGTGATGCTAAACGTGAAGTTCTGAGAATTGAGAGTTTTTAAATTTATGAGTTATTGAATTGAGAGTTAAGAAATAACATTTTTAATTAATATTACTACTAAATGACATGAAGAAGAATTATTTGCATCAGGCAGTGCTTATTGCATGCAGCCTGGCAGTGACGGCGATGACATCCTGCAAGGACGACGAAACAATCGAATCGACAACCAGCGTAGAGACAGGCTATTACGTCAAGGTTAGCGAGGACGTATTGGCCACGACGGAAGTGGTGGCACACTATGTCGATGCGACAGGCAAACTGCGTAGCGAGTCCATCACCACTACAGAATGGAAGAAACAATTGCCAAAGGGCAGTCTGCCTACATCGGCCGCCCTCTGGACACAGTTCAAGCCCAAGGACGTTAATACTACCACGAAGTACAACATGGAACTGACCTCCTGCGTGGCCTATCGTATCGAAGACGGTAACGGCAAGCAATGGTCCGATGCATGGACGGCAGCCGACAATAACTCCTCGCAGGTGACCGGTGAGCAGGTGCCGGCGTGGTGCACCAAGAATTCCATCACCACGGCTATCGAAATTCAAACCGATGGTATTTCAGAGCCCACCACCTGCGACTTCGGCGGCAATGCTGAGCAGAATTTGAACGCAATGAAGAAGGCCTCGAACATGACTAAGATCTTTGGCTGGTGAAAGTGAAAGATTAAGAGTTATAAGATGCAGCTCTCGGTGCTCAACCAGAACGGCACTATGATGGGCGAACCTCTCTCCAGCAAGGGCATAGAAATCTCCGGCCAGCTGGATGCCGACAAACTGGGCCAATACCTCAGCCGACTCTCTGCCCGCATTCAGGATGCCAAGAAAGTTACGGCCGACGGTAAGTTCGAGAACACCACCATCAGCTGGGGTAGCAATGCCCGGTAATGAAAGGATGGCATTCCGATTGTCCCCTTACCTTATTTGAATAACACACTGGAGAATCCCGCATCCCCCAGTAAATGATGATAAAAAGGAAAATTGCAATGAAAAAGAAACTTTTATGGATGTCGGCCGTCACATTGTGGCTCGGTGCAATGACCTTCTCGGCATGCTCGAACGACGATGACGAACCGAAGACAAAACCAGACGTGATTGAGGAAACGATGAAGAAGATGAGCCTGCGCGAGAAGGTGGGACAGATGTTCTATGCTCGACCAGAGGTGCTCGACACCGCATTCCACTGGACAGCGAACAGCGACCTCGTTCACAACTCTCTCCAGGCAGTGAACGACAGAATGAAGAAGCTGAACGAGAAGTACCCCATCGGTGGCATCATCCTCTACGCTCACAACATCAAGGACGAAGCACAGCTGGCTCAGTTCGTGCCACAGATTCGCGCCCTGAAGGGCAACCCGCTGCTCTGCATCGACGAGGAGGGCGGTCGTGTAGCCCGCATTGCCAACAACGGCAACTTCAACGTGGAGAAGTTCGAGTCGATGGGCGCCATCGGACAGACGGGCGACGTGAAAAACGCCTACCACTGCGGCAACACCATCGGCACCTATCTGCGCCGATATGGCTTTGACATCGACTTTGCCCCTGTGGCCGATGTGAACACGAATCCCGAAAACATTGTCATCGGAGCCCGCGCCTTCTCCGACGATCCTCAGGTGGCTGCCCCCATGGTGACCAACTACCTGCAGGGACTTCGCGATGCCGGCGTTGTGGGATGCATCAAGCACTTCCCCGGCCACGGCGACACGAAGAACGACACCCACTTCGGCTATGCAGCTTCGCAAAAGACATGGGCCGAGATGCTCGACTGCGAGATGATTCCCTTCAAGGCTGGTATCGAATGGGGAGTGCAGCTCATCATGACCGCCCACATCGGTACGCCAGCCATTACCGGCAGCGACATCCCCGCCACCATGTCGAGCATCATCCTGCAGGACAAGCTGCGCGGCGAGCTGGGCTACCAGAATGTCATCATCACCGACGGCATGGAGATGGGAGCCATCACCCAGCAATATAGCTGCGCCGAGGCCACGGTGGGCAGCATAAAGGCCGGAGCGGACATCGTACTCGGTCCCGAGAATTTCGTCGAAGCCTTCGATGCCGTAATCCGCGCCATCGAGCGGGGCGAACTTAGCGAGGAACGCATCAACCAGAGCGTCCGTCGCATCCTGAAAATGAAGCATAATATCAAAAAATGAGGCACTAACCTTGCACTATGAAACGTACGCATCTACTCCTCCCCCTCCTGTTGCTGGCAGCCTGCACGAAGGACGGCAACACCATCTACTTGCCCGACCCGAACGAAGAGCAGGCCAGCAGACAACCGCTGATAACGGTCGTTTACGGCGCCAATGCACTGGGCGACCGCTCCTACAACGACCTGATCTATGAGGGTGTGGAGCGGGCTTCCCAAGAGCTGGGCTTGCGTACCATGCAACAGTCGCCCCGAACTTACGAGGAGGGCCTGCAGTATCTGGAATTGATTTTCAGTCAGATGGAGACTACACCAGACACTGTGCGCCGTCTCTTCATCGTTGCCGGAACGAGTTACGACGAGTTCATCCGCGCAAACAGCAAGCGACTGGAGGCAAATCCCTATGCCGACTTGCTCTATTTGGAAACGCGCAACCCGCTCGAGGGCAAAGGCTCGACGCTCTTCATGCCCTACTACGGAGCAATGTACGAAGCCGGCAGGATAATGGCAATGACAGTCTATCCGTCGGTGATGCTCGTGGGAGCCAATCGGCAGACGGAGTCCGTGGTCGATGCCATACAAGGTTTTCAGGATGGCTTCGAGGCCGGCATGCAACTGCTGACAGAGGCTCAGACCAAGCATTCGAAACTGACAACCACATGGCTCGACGAGACGGGCAACCGCGGTTTCTCCATTGCCGATACCACCGCCCTGCGCCTGTTGCTGAAGTGGGACGCAGAGCGTTATGAAACGGTGGTGCCTGTATGCGGAGGTTCGTTCAACGCTTTTTTGCGCATGAATACTCTGGTGGGCTTGAGTTTGGTTGGCGTCGATTTTTTCTATGACAGCTATTATTCCATCTACTCCGTCGTGAAGCATATCGGTCAGGTCATGAATCTCTGCATCCGTCAGTGGTATTCGGGCCAAGGAATTCCGAAGCACCAGTCGTTTGGCTTGGCTTCCGGATATATGGAGGTCGTCCTTGCTTCTCCCATCGATATATGGGAGCCAGACGGCTATACGGGTCACACGGTGCCCAAGCTGACAGAAGAAATGAAACAGACAATACACGAAGAAGCTCTGAGAAAGGAGGAAGAGTATGAACGCTAAATCACGCTTTACGGTTTATCTGCTTCTCCCGCTACTCGTCTTTACGGGCTGCAAGGAGGGCGACGACACGATCGTCTATCAGCCGTCGCATCGATGGGTCGAGAAGAAGGTAGCCGTCGTCGCTCCGATGAGTGAAAGCGCACCGATGAAGGCACGCTTCGAACGGACGGCCCAGTGGTTCCTTGACAACCTGCATCAGGCACAACTGATCGACACACTCTGCATCAGCCTGAAACTGGAATGGTATGACGAACAGACCGAAGACCTGGCGCAACTTAGCGAGACGCTGGCCAACCGCGAGGATGTGATGGCCGTCATCGGTCCCTTCGGCAACGAGGCCGTTGCGCAGTTTGCACCAGCCTGTCAGCGAACCCACAAAACCCTCATCACCCCGACAGCCACCAGCGAGGAAGTGATACGGCGTTTCGCCGTGGGCACAGCCGGCGTGTCCAACAAGGAACCTTTCCTCTGGGCGCTCACCGAGACTGATATTACGTTCTGCGAGGTGCTGATGAACATGTATGCCTCCTACGTGAAGAGCATCACCCACAATCTCTCCTCCAGCACGCCTGCTGCCATGTTCTCGCCAAACGACGTATACGGCCGCACTTTCTTCGACTGGGGACCATATCAGGCAGAGGAAATGGGCATACCCTTCTCGCACAACGAACAATACACAGACGATGACGACCTCTGCCGGCGCATGAGGGAATACTACGACGAACTGAGCCAGCTGTCCACCTTCGGCAGCTTCGACATCGGAAACTTCTGTATTCTTGAATCCGTCCGACAACTCTACGATATCGCCCGAGTGCGCATGGAGTGGTGGGGAATGGACCCCGACAACCCCTTCGACATCGACGACGAGAAAATTGGAACGCAGCAAATGCTGGAAGGGTGGGCACGCACCTACTTCGCCCTGAGCAATCTGACGCAAGAGAGCCTCGAATCCCTCGGGCCGAAAGGCATCGATGCGGTGCAGTTTTACCAAGGCTTCTCGCCATATGCCGACCCCACCACCGGCTTCGAGAAGAGCTATGAGGTGAGGTTCGATACGAAGCCTACCTTTGCCGAGTGCAAGTTCTACGACGCACTGTTGCTGGCTGCCTTTGCCGCAAGCTATGTCGAGCACAATCCCACGGCGGGCACCGCTTCTTCGCTCTCCGATACGCACTCACAGCTGAACTCTGCCATCATTGCCATCACTAGCCCTCATCCGCATCAGCTGGGCGGCGCAGCTTGGAATGCTACCTCCATGGAACTCTACCTGAACGCACTCGAGCGAGGCAACCTCATGGACTTCGTGGGCGCTTCCGGCGACATCCGCTTCGACAGCGAAAACTACACCTCCTCGGTCAGCACCACTTACGTGCACTGGCAGATTCAGAACGGCAAGATAGAGCATCGCAACTACCTGAGCAGCAACGGCACCTACCGCATCAGCCCCACGATGGCCGCATGGAACTGGCTGGTGGAGAACGCCGAAGAGACGTTTGCCCGACATGCCGAGAATAAGGATGCAGGCATCGACTACCCATCCCTTTCCGCACAGTACGCCGTGTTGGTGCAGGGCAGCCACGGATGGAACAACTACCGCCATCAGGCCGACGTACTCAGCGTCTATCAACTGCTCAAGAAGAACGGCTTCGACGACAGCCACATCATCCTCGTGATTGACAAATCGCTCGCCTCCGATGCGAAGAACCGCGAACCAGGCGTCATCCGTGCCGAGGATGACGGAGCGGACTTGTTGAGCGGCTGCACCATCGACTACGACAATGCCGCGCTCTCGCCCACAGACATCACCCACATCCTGTTGGGCATCGAGAGCGACAAGACCCCCCCTGGTCCTGCCCAAAGATGCACATCAAAACGTGCTTCTCTTCTGGAGCGGTCATGGCCACAACCGTTCAGGAAATGGCGCGAACGAACTGGCGTGGCGCAATTACGACACCGGCAAGGGACTGACTGCCGAAACACTACGCACAACCGTCAGCCAGATGCAGCAGCAGGGCTGCTATCGCAAGTTGCTCATACTTGCGGAGCCCTGTTTCTCCGAGGCCGTCATCACCCCGTTGGTAGGCATTCCCGGTGTGCTGGCCATGTCGAGCGCCGGCGCCTACGAGCAGTCGTTTGCCGACAACTGGAGCACGGAACTCGGTGTGTGGCGCTGCGACAGATTCAGCCGCAATCTAGTCACACATCTCACCGCCTCACCCACCACCACCTACCGCGACTTCTACCTCTACTGCGCTCAGCACACTCTGGGATCGCATGTTCACATCGTCAATTCAGCCAATTTCGGAAATCTCTACATCACTGGCCCGCAGGAATTCTTCGAAAAGAAAAACTAAATGCAAAATGAGTCTTTGAGCTTGTAAGTTTTTGAGTTTTTGGCTGAAACCATTTGAAATAGTCCCGAAGGAACGGCAGACTACAGCAGAGGAGGTTCCCCTGCGGTAATGAACTAACATTTAAGTAAACCCTGACGGGGGTGACAGAGACGTAAACAGACTGATATAAACAGATTACGTACTCTGTCACCCCCTTTCTTTCTTCTGCAAACAAACCTCAATATCGGGTAAAACCTACGCAAGTAGACGACTTTGCGACAGCAAGCAAACGACTTTACGACAGCAGGCAGATGATTTTGCGACAGCAAGCAGAAACGACCTTATTTCTCTCACTCATTTTGCATTTTGCATTTAGAGCACTTTACCTCTGCCGCCCCTTCAGGGCTGATTCCAGTTGTGCGTCGGTAGCAGGGGCACTGCCCCTGCCTGTGGTCTGCCACCCCTTCGGGGTTTAACCTGCATGGCTTTCCTCTCGCTTATTCGCAGCCCGGAAAAAAACGTCCAAAAAAGGGACTATTTCACCCCTTTCTGGGCGTATCTGTCAGACGCGACCTGAGCCGCGATGCGACGAGAGACTTACATCAGCAGACCATCTCAGGCAAGGCACGAGAGGTCGGGCTCGCTGATGTAGCGAAGGTGATTCTCGAGAATGGTCTGCCGCGCCTGTTCGGCATTGTCGGTACGGAACACCAGGATGCCCTTGTCGCCCAAGAGGAACGAATACATGTAGGAAATGCTGATGTGGGCACGACTGAATGTCGCGATGGCTTCGGCTGCGCATCCGGGCTGGTTGTCGAGCTCGAGCGCAAAGACATTGGAGAGCGAAACGGGCACTCCGGCACGCTTCAGTTCTTCGCAGGCACGCTGAGGCTCGGAACAGATGAGACGATAGATACCGTACTCGGCGGTGTCGGCAATGGTGGATGCGATAATCTGGATCTGAGCATCCTTCAGCACCTCAAGCACCTTGATCAGGGTGCCCGAGCGATTTTCGATGAAGATAGATAATTGAACGATTGTCATAATGGTAAAGTTTTTTTTGAAGTTTCGCCTGTACTCTACTCCCATAGGGGGTTTACTGATATACCTTGCGTTTGTCCACGACGCGGACGGCCTTGCCTTCGCTCACTGGGAGGGTGCCGCGGGGCACGAGTTTTACGCGCGGAGTGAGCAGGATCTCGTCCTTCAGGGCGCGAGTGATGTCCTTGCCAAGCTGCTGCAGGCGTCCGTAGTCGTCGGTGAACATCTCGGCCAGTTCCACTTCGACGGTCATGTTGTCGTTGTCCTGGTCGGTGGTCAGCGTGATGAGATAGTTGTTGCCAAGTTCGGGGAACTGCATGAGGATCTTCTCTATCTGGATGGGGAAGATGTTCACGCCACGCAGCACCATCATGTCGTCGGAGCGCCCGCGCATACGGTCGAGGCGGATGTGGTTGCGTCCGCAGGGGCACGAACGACCCAGGACGCGGGTGAGGTCGCGGGTGCGGTAGCGCAGCAGGGGCATGGCTTCACGGCAGAGGGTTGTGAGCACAAGTTCGCCAATCTCGCCGTCGGGCACTGGCTGGAGTGTCTCGGGATTGACAATCTCGACAATGTAGTAGTCCTCCCAGAAGTGGAGTCCATTCTGTTCGGGACATTCGAAGCCCACGCCAGGTCCGCACATCTCGCTCATGCCAAACGAGTTGTAGGCCTTGACGCCCATCATCTGCTCGATACGTTGGCGCTGTTCCTCCGAGTGGGGCTCGGCACCGATGGCCAGCACTCGCAGCTTGGTGTCGCGACGCGGATCGACACCCTGTTCCTGCATCACCTCGTAGAGACGGGTCACGTAAGAGGGGACGGCATGGATGGCTGTAGTGCCGAAGTCCTTGATGAACTTTATCTGGCGCAGCGAGTTGCCGGCGGCTGCGGGCACCGTGAGCATGCCCAGACGTTCGGCACCGTACTGGAAGCCAAGTCCTCCGGTGAACATGCCGTAGCCGGAGGAGTTCTGGAAGACATCGTCGGGGCGCAGGCCGACCATCCACAGGTTGCGCGCCACCTGATTGGCCCATTCGTCGAGGTCCTTCTTTGTGTGCAGGATGACGGTGGGATTACCCGTGGTGCCGCTTGATGAGTGGAGGCGGACGCAGTCCTTCAGTGGCACACAGCTCATCCCAAAGGGATAGGTCTCGCGCAGGTCGTTCTTTGTCGTAAAGGGTAGTTTGCGCACATCGGCCAGCGTCTGGATATCGTCGGCCGTGATGCCAGCCTCCTTGAACTTCTTCTGGTAGAACGGATTGGTCAGGCAGTGACGCACTGTCTCCTTGAGCCGTTCGAGCTGGAACGCCTCAATCTGTGCGCGAGTCATCGTTTCGCGTTCCGGATTGAAATAGGGTGAGGACATGTAGTTTTGAGTTTTTGAGTTATTGAGTTTATGAGTTTTTGAGTTTATAAGTTTTTGAGTTTAGAGTTTTCTGTTGTCAATTACATGGGCGCTCTTTCCCTGCGAACGCTGGATGGAACCGGGTGCCTTGAGTTGCACCTTTGCGGCGATACTGAGGACGCTCTTCAGCCTGCTGGCGAGTTTCTTCTCCAGGGCATCAACGGCGGCCGGTGTGTCGAAGGTGGAGGTGAAGACCTCTTGACGCAGTTCGGCCTGCACAAGGAGTGTATCCAGATTGCGTTCGCGATCCACGATGAGCATATAGTGGGGTGCAAACTCGGGTATCGATAGGATGACGCTCTCGACCTGCGACGGGAAGACGTTGATGCCACGGATGATGAGCATATCGTCCGAGCGTCCCTCGATACGGCCCATGCGAATGTTTGTGCGTCCGCAGTTGCACTGGCCGGGCATGAGTGAGCAGAGGTCGCGGGTGCGATAGCGCAAGAGTGGCATGCCCTCCTTGGGCAGCGTGGTGAAGACCAGTTCGCCGGTCTGGCCCAGAGGAAGCGGTTCTAGCGTGGTGGGATTGATGATCTCGGGGAAGAAGTGGTCCTCGTTGATGTGCGATCCATTTTGTTCCTGACACTCGTAACTGACACTGGGGCCCATAATCTCGCTGAGGCCATAGATGTTATACCCCTTCAAGCCCAGCCGCACCTCGATCTCCTGACGCATCTGCTCCGTCCAAGGCTCTGCTCCGAAGGCACCGACCTTCAGGCGGATGTCCTCTTTCTTGATGCCCATTTTGTCCATCGTCTCGGCTAGATAGAGGGCGTAAGAGGGGGTGCAGGCAATGCCTGTGACGCCGAGGTCACGGATGAGTTTCAGGTGCTTCTCCGTGTTACCTGTTCCGGTGGGGATGACCGAGGCCCCCATGTGCTCCACACCATAATGAGCTCCCAAGCCGCCAGTGAACAGGCCGTAGCCGTAAGCGACGGAGAAGATGTCGTCGCGCGTCACTCCGTAAGCTGTCAGGCAGCGTGCCATGCACTCGCTCCAGACGCCAATGTCCTTGCGGGTATAGCCTACGATGGTGGGGTTGCCAGTGGTACCGCTGGATGCATGCACTCGGATGATCTCGCTCTGCGGAGCTGCCTGCAGGCCGAAAGGATAGTTGTCGCGCAGGTCCTTCTTCGTCGTAAAGGGCAGTTTCGTGATGTCCTCGATCGTCTGGATGTCATCGGGGCGGATGTCTAAATTCTGCAGTTTGTTGCGATAGAAGGGGACGTTGTAATAGACGTATTCCACTATCTTGTGCAGACGCTTACCTTGCAGAGCGCTCATCTCATCGCGGCTCATGCATTCTTTGTTCGGGTTGTAAATCATACTCGTCTGATTCGTTATTCGTAATTCGCGGCTTCACTCGAAACAGCGGCTCAGGCCCGATTCTCTTCGAAAATCTGCATGCGCTGCTCGAGCATCTCATACTGATGGTCTTCGATAAAGGAGGTGCAGACCCGCAGGCCTTCCTGATGCGAGCCCGTGGTTATCAGGCTGATGGCCGACACGCCGTAGTACATCAGTTCGCGAGCCAGTTCCCCACTCGTCATTCCCGGATAGCCGATGGTGAAGTAGAAGCCGTCGGCCACTGGTTCGTCGAGGTCTTTGTCATAGACCACACAGAAGCCATGACGGGTGAATATCTCCTTGAGCTTTCTGGCGCGCTCTCCATAGACACCGACCTCGCGACGGAAATCGTAGGTGCCGTCGCTGGCGGCCTTTAGCATTGCTGCCAACGCGAACTGGGCCGAATGGCTGGTGCCAGACGAGAGGGCGTAGAGCATGCGAGTGGAGAAGACGGGACCGAAGGGGAGCCCTTCGTAGCGGGCGGCCAGATCGGCATAATGGCGATGGAAGAGGTTGTCGGAGATGCAGGTCACACCGATGCGCTCACCGGCATAGCTGAAGGCTTTCGAGCCGCTGATGAGCAGGATGTAGTTGTCCGTATAGCGTCCCACCGAAGGTTGGTAGGGCGGTGAGAAGGGTGTACTCAGATCTTTGCGGAAGTCCATGGCGAAGTAGGCCAGATCCTCCATCACGATGGCATCGTAGCGGGTGGCAAGCGTGCCGATGATTCTCAGTTCGTCCTCGTTCAGGCAAATCCACGAGGGGTTGTTGGGATTCGAATACACGATGGCACAGATGCGCCCCGTCCGGAGATATGATTCCAGCTTGGGACCGAGTTTCTCGCCGCGATAGTCATAGACGTCGAATGTCTCGTAGCGAACGCCCATCACCTGCAGCTGCATCTTCTGCACGGGAAAGCCTGGGTCGATGAAGAGTACGGTGTCCTTCCCGCGATTGCACTGCGAGCAGGTGAGAAACGAGGCAAAGGTGCCCTGCATGCTGCCACTCACCGGAATGCAGCCCTCGGGCGCAACATCGAGTCCGATGAAAGCCTTCACAAAGCGTGAGGCCTCGTCCTTGAGCTGGGGAAGGCCCTGAATGTTAGGATAGAGGTTGGCGATGCCGTCCTGAAGGGCTTTCACCTGCGCTTCCACACCCATCCGGGCAGCCGGCAGGCCGGGAATGCCCATTTCCATCTTGATGAACTCCACGCCCGACTTCTTCTCGGCGATGGAGGCCGTCAGCTTCACTTCGCGGATAGTGGCTTTCGCAAAGTCTTGTATGCCAAGCTCGCGGATAATGCCGTCCACGAGTTCCTTGTCTATCGGAGTCGCTCTCATCGCTGTGCCTCCTTGCCTATGGCCAAAGCCTTGATGTTGGCCTCCACCACCGCTTCGCCCTTGCGTGCAAAAATGCGGCGGACGGCATCCTCCAGTTTCGAATACTCGATGCCAAGTGCCTTCTGCGCCGCACCGAGCAGGATGATGTTGGCCGAACGAGGTACGCCGCCGTCGCGGGCAAGGGCCTCGATGTCCAGTGAGATGACATTGGGAAGTCCACTCAGGTCGCGACGGACGACCTCCATATCGGGATAGTTGGGGATATTCACAAAGGGTACGCTCGAGGTGATAATCCACCCTTCCTTGCGCAGATAGGGCAGATAGCGCAGGGCTTCCATAGGCTCCATGGAGATAATCACGTCGGCACTGCCGCGGGCTATCAAGTCGCTATGGATAGGCGACGAGGAGATGCGCAGATTCGACTGCACATCGCCGCCACGCTGCGACATTCCGTGCACCTCGGCCTGCTTGATGTACAGGTTCTCGTTCATGGCCGCCTCACCGATAACGGTGGCAATGGAGAGGATGCCTTGCCCTCCCACTCCACACAGGATGATATCTGTCTTCATTGCTTCTCCTCCTTTGCTCTCTTTTGTTTCAGGTGGCGCTGCAGTGTCTGGATGCACTCGCGGCGCGGAATGATGACGGAGGTACCGGGATAGTCTATTTCCTCCTTGATGATGCGCGTTATCTCGGGCATGTTCTTGGCGAGGGGAACGACGACATGAAGGTGTTCCTCGCTGAGCCCCAATCCGCGGCAGATGGCCTCGAACTTGCTGGTGCCGGCCGAATCCTGTCCGCCCGTCATGGCCGTAGTCAGGTTGTCGCTGATGATGACGGTGATGTTGCTGTTCTCGTTGATGGCATCGAGCAATCCCGTCATGCCGCTGTGCGTGAAGGTGGAATCGCCAATCACTGCCACAGCCGGCCACTGACCGGCATCGGCTGCACCCTTGGCCATCGTGATGCTGGCGCCCATGTCCACACAGGAGTGAATGGCCTTGTAAGGAGGCAGAAAGCCCAGCGTATAACAGCCGATATCGCCGAAGACGCGGGGATTCTCGTAGCCGCGCAGCACCTCATTCAGGGCTGTATAGACGTCGCGGTGGCCGCATCCCTGACACAAGGCTGGCGGACGAGGCACTACATCTTCGCACGGTGCAAAGCATTCGTTTGCGGGCAAGCCAAGTGCTTCACGCACAATGTCGGGATTGAGTTCGCCCGTTCGCGGCAGTTCGCCGGTGAGACGTCCGAGCACCTGCGTATTGCCAGGCATCACACCCCGCAACATATCCTCGATGAAGGGCTGGCCCTCCTCGACCACAAGCACACTGGCGCACTCCTCGCAGAGACGCCGCACAAGGGACTTCGGCAGGGGATACTGGGATATCTTCAGAATGGGAAAGGGGCTGCCGTTGGGGAAACACTCATTCACGTAGTTCACAGCGATTCCGCTAGCGATGATACCCATCGACTTGTCCGCACCTTCTACATATTTATTATATGGAGAGTGGGCCGCATCCTCCTCGAGTTGAGCCTGCTGAGCCGTAACTGCAATGTTGCGACGGCGCGCATTTGCGGGCAGCAGCACCCAGTGGCTGGCCTCGGCATCGTAGTTGAGCGCATTCTCCGCACGGGCCTCATCGGCGATACGCACTACGGCGCGCGAATGAGCCATGCGCGTCGTAACGCGCATCAGTACTGGCAACTGCTGCTGCTCCGAATAGTCGAAGGCGGCAGACATCATGTCGTAGGCCTCCTGCTGCGAAGCGGGCTCGAAGGTAGGCACCATCGCAAACTTGCCATAGAAGCGGCTGTCCTGCTCGTCCTGCGACGAATGCATCGAGGGGTCGTCGGCAGCCAGTACCACTACCCCACCGTTCACTCCCGTCATGGCCGAATTGACAAAGGGGTCGGCACAGACATTCATTCCCACATGCTTCATGCACACCAGTGCGCGCTTTCCCATGAACGACATGCCGAGAGCGGCTTCCATCGCCGTCTTCTCGTTTGTGCTCCAACGGCAATGGATGCCACGTTCGCGTGCCAGCGGGTCGTTCTGGATGAACTCAGTAATCTCCGTGGACGGCGTACCCGGATAGGCATATACGCCTGACAGCCCGCTGTGAACAGCACCGAGGGCTATGGCTTCGTCGCCCAGCAACAATCTGTTTTTTGACATATTTCGTTGTTGTACAATTAGTCTTAATCTTCACTTCATTAGGTTGTTTCCTCCGCTTGCGCTTGCCCCGATACATCCTGAGTTTGCCGAAGGGGCGCTTCTGCCTGCACTGCGGAGCGAAAGGCCTATCCTTCAACTCTCCTTCTTATAACACTCAAATATCTTGTTCACATCCTCCTTGGCAAGTTTCGGGGTAAACAAGCTGACGAGCCACACGACGGGGAATCCGCCTACCATGGCGATAGCACCGCAGTTGATGGGATTGGCGATGGCATTGCCCGAAAGCATGTTGACCACAATCAGGCCCACGCCCCAGACAAAGCTGGCCCATACAGCGGCGCGAGTGACACCCTTCCAGTAGAGACCCAGCAGGAAGGGAGCCAGGAAGGCACCGGCCAATGCGCCCCACGAAATACCCATGAGCTGGGCAATGAATGTGGGTGGATTAAGCGCGATGAGCAGCGAAATGGCGATGAAGAAGACGATGAGCACTCGCATCACCACCACCTTGCGGCGTTCGATGTAGCCCCTCACACTGTCGTCTATCGCGCCCGACTGCACTTCCTCGGCCGAGGCTTTCTTGTCGCGATAGATGAGGTCGAGGGTCATCGTGGAACTGGACGTAAGCACAAGTCCGGCAAGGGTGGACATCGAGGCTGCCAGCACCAAGAGCACGACGAGGCCGATGATGGCATCGTTCAGCGTGACAAGCATCGAAGGCACGATGCTGTCGAAGGCCACCTTACCGTCATGGTAGAGGGAGGGGCTGTCGAAGAGACGGCCGAATCCGCCGAGGAAGTAGCATCCGCCTGCCACCAGGAAGGCAAAGACGGTCGAGATGATGGTGCCGCGGCGCACGGCAGCCTCGTCGGTGATGGAATAGAACTTGCCCACCATCTGCGGCAGACCCCAAGTGCCCAGCGACGTGAGGATGACCACACCAAGCAGGTTCCAGGGGTCGGGTCCCAGCCAGGTGGCAAACATGCCGCTCGCCTGTGGATCGGCATCCGAGGGAAGTTCGGCCAACTTGGCCACAGCCGTCGTGAGCCCACCTTGGCTCTTGATTACGGCCCCCACCACGAGGAGGATGCCGAAGAGCATGATGCATCCCTGGATGAAGTCGTTGATGGCCGTTGCCTTGTAGCCGCCCAGAATGACATAGACCGCCGTGAGCACTGCCATCGTGACGGCACAATATATATAAGGTATGCCGAAGCCCATCTCGAAGAGCGTCGAGATGCCCTTATAGACGCCTGCCGTATAGGGAATCAGAAAGACGAAGGCAATGACGGAAGCCACCACTCGAAGCGACTGGCTGCCATAACGAATGCCAAAGAAGTCGGGCATCGTACGCGACCCGATGAACTGCGTCATCACCTTGGTGCGACGACCAAGTATCAGCCAAGCCAGTAGCGAACCGATAATGGCATTGCCGATGCCTATCCATGTGGCCGAGAGACCATACTTCCATCCAAACTGACCGGCATAGCCGATGAAGACCACTGCCGAGAAATAACTTGTGCCATAGGCAAAGGCTGTAAGCCAACCACCCACTGCACGCCCGCCGAGCACAAACCCGTCTACCGAGTTGGCCTGTTTGCGGGAATACACTCCGACGCCCACCATGATGAGCAGGAAGAGGATTGTGAGAAAGATTCTGAGAAACATCTTGTGATTTAATGATTTACGGATTTACGATTTAAGGATTTATATAGTCCCACATCAGTGGAATCTCACCTGCATCTGGCACATAATGGCGTGAACGGGTTCAGGAACAAACGCCGTGGACGTTGCATAGGCGCTCTTATAGACATACTGCGCCTGAAGACGGCACTTGCCGAAGAACCAGTACTGCAAGCCAGCCACTACCTTGTGCTGGTCCATATCGAAGTCGGTGTTGTAATTGAAGTAGTCGTACGACGCTACCAGGTCGCACTTCGACTCTCCCAGAGGTACTGCGCCAGTGATGTATCCGCCGCGGCTCACCACATTGCCGTCCTTGCCCTCCATGTATTCGGCGCGCACGTTGAATGCCTTGCTACGGTAGTCGGCACCCACCGTCCAGCGATTGCGACGATAGTTCTGACCAAGTGCGATGGCAGCATTGAAGGGCGAGAGGGCTACTGCGTGGCCGCGGCCCAACTGGCCAGTGGTCACGATGTTGAGTCCCTTCAACGGGCGATACTCCAGACGCCCGATGAAATCCTTTTCGGGGTTCAGGTCACGTTTGTTGATACCCTGACCGTTCATTATGTCCAGTTCGTAGCGGAACTTTCCGTTGTTCGTTTCACCAAAGAGGGAGAAACCCAAGTCGCGCCCGTACTGCACACCCTGCAACGGGTCACTACCGCAGCCCGTCAGGTACGACACTGGTTCGGAGCAAACGTCGATGGCCTCAAGCGACGTCGGAGAGAGTGGGTTCTCGATGGAGAGGCCGTTCTTGAACTGACCGATTCTTGCCGTGAGCAGCTTGTTGCGCGTAATGCGATAATCGGTATAGTATTCCTGCACCTCACCCGAGAAGTTGTGCATGAAAAGGAACGACCAGCGGTCGGTGATTCGTGCCTCGGCCCAGAAGATTACCCGCTTTATCTCGAACGTATTGGCATCCGTGCCGTCGCGGTGGGTGTAATTGTAGCCACCCTGGGCATAACCATGCAACTGAATGCGTTCTGCAAGGTCGCGTTTCCAGTCCGTTGCCTTGTCGGGAGTCTCCTGCTGAGCCATCACTCCCCCACTCCATACAGTCGAAAGCATCGCAGTAAGCAACACTTTCCGCCATTCGATTCGTCTCATTATTCTATCTATTTTTGCATTATCCTTACAATTTTGGCTGTAAAGGTACGCATTTTTAACGAAACTGGCATGCTTCACCTTGCACTTTCTTACAAAAATCTATCAAAACGAACAAAAATGCATCTTTTTCTTACATGAAGGGTTGCATGGAGTTAAGATTAAAGGTCTTTGTAAAGGTTAAAGGTTCTTCAACACTCGTTTTCAACGAGCAGAAGCGAGTGCTGAAGAATGGTCAATGTTCAACGGTCAAGGGGCAAGGGGCAATGGTCAATGGTCAATGAAATAAAGCTCGGAAAACTACAAATAAATTTTGTGTTTTCCCTCGCTTATTCGTACCTTTGCAGCGGCTTTACAAGCCTACATTATTATAAATAGGAGATGAAGATAGGAATTCTCACGGCCATGAGCGTCGAATATCGGCAAGTGGCTGCAATGCTGAGAGAGACCGAGGAGTGCCAGCACGGACCGCAACACTACCTGACGGGCACCCTGGGCAAGAACCAAATTGTGCTGCAACAATGCGGCATCGGCAAGGTGAATGCCGCTACAGGCGTCACAGACCTCATCCTGAACTTCCACCCCGACTGCATCATCAGCACGGGAGTGGCTGGAGGCATCGACAAGGTGCTGCGCGTAATGGATGTGGTGGTGGGACGCGAAACCTGCTACCACGATGTGTGGTGCGGCGACGGGTGCGACCCCGGACAGGTGCAGGGTCTGCCCACACATTTCGTCGGCGATCCGCACTTGCTGTCGGCAACGGAAGGTCTCGACACCGAGGTGCGCATTGTGCCTGGCCTAATTTGTACGGGCGACCAGTTCATTACCAGCCGCGACGAGCTGCAACGCATCAAGGGAGAGTTTCCCGAGGCACTCGCCGTCGATATGGAGAGTGCCGCCATCGCCCAGGTGTGTCACCTGCACGGACTGCCATTCCTCAGCTTCCGTATCATCAGCGATACGCCGGGTGCCGAAGCCCACTTCGAGCAGTATCTCGACTTCTGGGCCACGATGGCCGACCGCAGTTTCCGCGTCACGAGGGCATTTCTGGAACGGATATAGAACCCAGCACACAATTCTGAATGAACTACTCCGGCGAAGCACTCTCCCTGCTGGTGGCACTGATGTGGACATTCACCGCCCTGTTTGCCGAAGTGGCAAGCCGGCGGCTCGGTCCACTGACGCTCAATGTGTGGCGCATGCTCATCACCATCGCCCTGCTGGGCGTCACGCTGTGGCTCACCTGCGGAAGCCCGTGGCCCCAGTATGTCCCCGCTTCGGCATGGGCATGGCTGCTGGGCAGCGGATTCATGGGATTCGTCTTCGGCGACTATTGCCTCTTCACCAGCTACATGATTATTGGCAGCCGCTTCGGTCAGTTGTTCATGACGCTGGCCAGCCCCTTTGCAGCCATCACAGCCTGGATGCTCATGGGCGAGCGGATGTCCCTCCTGGCGCTGATCGGAATGATTGTCACGCTCTTCGGTATCGGCATGTCGATTATGGGCAAGGACGACGGCGGGCATAGGCGGATGAAGCTCCCTCTGCACGGTGTACTGCTGGGCATCGGCGCCGGCATGGGACAGGGCGTGGGGCTGGTATTCAGCAAAATAGGTCTGCAAGCCTACGAGGAAGCCTTACCAGCCACTGCCGCCGACGTAGCGACGATGATTCCATTTGCCGGAACGATGATTCGAGTAATGATGGGCCTGGTCGGTTTCGGCCTTGCCTTGATATGGACAGGTCAAACCAATACGATGCCGCGAATGTGGCACGACCGCCGAGGTGCTGCAGCAGCTCTCGGCGCCATCCTGCTGGGACCCTTCCTCGGCGTAAGCCTCAGTCTGAAGGCCGTGGGAATGACGCATGCCGGAGTGGCACAGACGCTGATGAGCCTCACGCCCGTCTTCATCCTATGGCCTGCCCACCTGATATTCGGCACTAAAATCACTTGGAAGGAAGCCATCGGAGCCGTCATCGCCGTGGCCGGCGCCTCACTTTTCTTCCTCTGAGGAACAATGGAAAAGAAAAAATTCTGCATTTTTCTTTGCTCTTTCAACGCTTATTCGTAACTTTGCACCCGCAAACCGCACGGAGAAATGCCAGAGTGGACGAATGGACCGCACTCGAAATGCGGCGTACGGGTAACTGTACCGGGGGTTCGAATCCCTCTTTCTCCGCAATTACGCTTAATTTACAAGTATTTACAATCGGCGTACACAAATTTGTACACGAAATGCCTGGATTTAACACATTTCTGGGCTTTTTTTATGCTCTGTCACACTTCCTGCATTTTGTTCTTTACACTAATGGGCACGAGGTGGCCAAAATAAAAGAATCTGCAGAAAGGTTTGGCTGTTACAGAAAAAAAGCCTACCTTTGCAGCAATCAGGAACAGCCGTCGGTATAGTTTCTGGATACTTTAGATTAGAATGAAGAGAACATTTTCTGTGTATGCCATAGCATACATTGTATTGCTTCTGTGTGTGTTGGGAGTGCTGTATGCATACCCGAAACTAGACCTCCACCTGCTGCTGAATTCGTGTCACACGAGCGCGCAGGACGTCTTCTTCAGGTATTATTCCACGTTGGCGGAATGGCCGTTATACGTGGTGGCACTGCTTCCCATCCTATGGAAGAAGACGCGAGTGACTGGTTTCTATGCCCTGTGCGAAGTGACGGGAGGCATCGTCGTACAAATCCTGAAGCACATCTTCCGCGCCCCACGCCCGGTAAGCGTGTTTGAGAGCCATCCCGACATGGTACTGCCCGTGGTGGAAGGCGTAAGACTGCACCACCACAATTCCTTCCCATCCGGACACGCCACCACGTTCTTCATCTTCTTCACCTGCTGTGCACTCATGCTGTCCTACTATTATTATATAAGTAGAGATAGGCAAAAAGGCCTCGGGAGGAGGACGCTCTTTGTCTGCGCGTCGTTGTCGCTACTGGCACTTGCGGCACTGGGCGGCTACTCACGCATCTACCTTTCTCAGCACTTCCTGTCGGATGTGTGTGTGGGCAGCATCATCGGCTTTGTCACGCCCTGCCTGCTCTTCTACTTCGGAAAGCACAGAATCCTGAAACTCGAAAAGGAATGAAAAAGACGAAGAAACTTCTGCATCCCATATCGTTGTTCACATTCTCATGTATCGTCAGCATTGGGACGCTGTTGCTGTACAACATTCCATTCTTCAACTACGTCATCGACAACTCCAATGAGAATGCCAGCCAGAAAGTATTCCTGACGGCATCGCTGGTGGTCGTCATGCTGATGCTCAACTTCATGATGACGTATCTCGCGATGTTCCTCATGCGCATGGTCGGCCGCATCCTTCTGGCCATCCTTGCGCTCATCAATGCGACGGCCGTATACTTTATCCTCACCTACAACGTGATGATGACCGAGACGACCATCGGGAACGTCTTCAACACGAGATACTCGGAGGCATCGGGCTTCTTCAGCTGGTCGCTGTGGCTCTTCATGTTTGCCTTAGGCCTTCTCCCTGCCCTGTACTGCCTGCTGCAACCCGTCGTATATGGTCGTGCGAAGAGGATGGGAGCCTACTGCGGAGGTGCATTGGCGATTGCCCTTGCCGTCGTGCTGGCGAACGTCAACCAGACGCTGTGGATCAGCAAACACGACACCGAGCTGGGAGGATTGCTGCAGCCTTGGTCATACGTGGTGAACACCATCCGTCTGACAAGCCACAAGCACGACAAGCAATCCGAGGAGTTAAAGCTGCCCGACGGAATGATTACGGACGACGAGAAGGCGGTAGTGGTGCTCGTCATCGGCGAGTCGGCAAGGAAAGCCAACTTCCAGCTCTACGGCTACGAGCGCGACACCAACCCCCTGTTGTCGAGGCAAGAAGGACTGCAGATCTATCAGGCCACATCGTGCGCTACCTACACCACCGCCGGCACCAAGGCAATCCTCGAGCCCGAGAACAGCAACGACCTGTACGAACTGTTGCCAAACTATGCCTTCAGGACGGGAGCCGACGTCTCGTGGCGCACATCCAACTGGGGCGAGCCACCCATACATATCGACGAATACATCACGGCCAAGGAACTGAGCACCAAGTATCCCGACGAGAACCGACGTTACGACGCGATACTCCTGAAGGGACTTCGCGAACGCATAGCATCGAGCCAGAAGAACAAGGTGCTGATAGTACTGCACACCAGCACGAGCCACGGCCCGAACTATGCCGACAAGTACCCTACAGAGTTTGAGGTATATAAGCCCGTGGCTAAGAACGTGGAAGAAGGCGAGAAGAATGTCGGAATGCTGGTCAATGCGTACGACAACACCATTCGCTACACCGACTTCCTTCTGGACAGCCTTATCAACACTCTGCGCACCATGCAAGACTGGCACAGCGCCATGATCTATGTGTCCGACCACGGCGAATCACTCGGCGAAAACAAGATGTTCATGCACGGCGTACCCATGAAGCTGGCGCCCAAAGTGCAGTATGAGATACCGTTCCTCGTGTGGACCTCGGAAGGATTCAGACGCTACAAGCCCACGTCACCCGACAAGGTGGCCACGGAGGGCGAGTTGCCTGCTGTGCTCGAGCAGCACTACGTATTCCATTCCGTGCTCAACCTGCTGTCCATACAGTCGCCGGCGTACAAAAAAGCCTTTGACATCTTCGAGGCGAAGGACTGACGGCATTGATAACCAATTGAGTTAGAAGAATACTTAGCGACAAACAACAATGCGATACGGTGTGATAGGCACAGGAGCCGTGGGCGGCTTTTATGGCGCGCGGCTAGCTCGGAGCGGGCAGGAGGTACACTTCCTGCTCCATCGCGATTACGAATACGTATGCCGCCACGGACTCAGCGTGGATTCCTGCGACGGCAGTTTCCGTCTGGAGCATCCCTATGTCTATGCCGACTCGGCACAGATGCCACCCTGCGACGTCGTACTCGTAGCCCTCAAAAGTACCAATAATCACATGTTGCCTCGCCTGCTGCCTCCGCTGCTAAGGCCAGGGACACTCGTCGTGCTCATACAGAATGGCATCGGCGTTGAGGAAGACGTGCAGCAGATGTTCCCCGGAGTGGCACTTGCCGCAGGCCTTGCCTTCATTTGCTCGGCAAAGACCGAACCAGGACGCGTGAACCACCAGTGCTACGGCAGTATCAACATCGGCAACTATTCATGCCGTGAGTCGGACATCGTGGAGCGCCTCGTCGATGAACTGCGCGAAGCGGGCATCGAGGCGAACAGTGTGGAATACAGCACAGCCCGGTGGCGCAAGGCCGTATGGAACATGCCCTTCAACGGCATGACGGTAGCCCTCGGTTGCCAGACCGACGAACTCCTGCAGCATCCCTCGACACGCAACCTCGTGCGCGAGCAAATGATGGAAATCGTACATGCCACGCGCGCCATGCACATCGAGGGCGTAGACGAGGATTTCGTTGAGAAGATGATTGTGACGACCGATGCCATGACGCCCTACAGTCCTTCAATGCGCCTCGACTGGGACTTCGGTCGCCCGATGGAACTCGAATACATCTACACCCGCCCCTGCCGTATGGCGCGCGACGCTGGTTGTCCCATGCCACGTCTCGAAATGCTCGAGGCAGAACTGAGGTTTATGGAAGGGGAAAGAGGGAAGGATAAAGGTTCTTCGCACTAAATGCAGAGGCGGCAGAGCCGAGCGAAAGACGGGGTTAGCGGTTAGGGGTTAACGGTTAGCGAGCGAGTCCACCGCCAACGTTAATGTTCCGCTCAGCTATGCCGCTTGACTTGTCCAAGAATGGTCAATGAATAAAGATTAATGTTCAAAAGTGAATCCATGCAGATAATCGTCAGCGCCGAGTTGCGCGCCGCCTGCCCCCAATTCGTGGGTGCCGCCGTACTGGCCTCGTTCGAGAATTCGGTTCATTCCGATGCCCTGTGGCAGGAAATCGAGCGTTTCCTCGACTCCTACCGCCAGATACTCACCATCGACAGCATCAAGGAGATGCCAGCCATTCAGGCTACGAGAGCTGCCTACAAACGACTGGGCAAGGACCCCAGCCGCTACCGTCCGTCGGGAGAGGCACTTGTACGCCGTGCCTTGCAGGGCAAGGAACTCTACCAGATAGACACCGCCGTCGATCTCATCAACCTGGCCAGCATTGCCTACGGTTACAGCATCGGCGGCTTTGATGCCGACAAGATTCAGGGCGACACGCTCACGCTCGGCGTCGGACGCGAGGGCGAACCATACGAAGGCATCGGCCGAGGCCCTCTCAACATCGCCGGCTTGCCCGTCTATCGCGATGCCGAGGGAGGCATCGGCACACCCACCAGCGACCACGAGCGCACCAAGCTGGAACTCACCTCCCGCCGCCTGCTGGCCATCGTGAACGGCTACGACGGCAACCGCGAGCAGACGGTAGCTTGCGCCCGCTACATCCAGCGCCTGCTCATCGACTATGCCCAAAGCGACGGCGGACAGCTGATGGAGTTCTGACTATCGATTCTAATGAGTCCATTAAGCCGGCGCGATTGCTCGGAGCACCCTCATTCGTCCGGGGTTTCAGCCATTTTTCTTACAATCCGTTCTTCCTCCTCGGTGCGCCGTACGATTTCATTCGTCCATAGTTTGGGTTTGTAACGCGAGTTCTTTATTCCATACAAGAAGTCCACTTGCCATTCATTATTATATGGCCAACACCCAGGTATATACTCCAAACGTCGATTGTCCACCATAAATGCTAGCATGCGCGTTTCAAAGTCATCGCTCTTCATCACGCAGTAAACCGTTGTGGGCTCCGTATAGCCCGAACTATGTCTGTAATCAATATGCAGATGTATGCTTGCAGGATGTTTCGAACTGTCGGGCTTCAGCATATGAAAGCCCGTAAGTTCTCCGTCAAAGCTGAGCAGCCGAAGTGGCTTTTTTTTCAGATAGAGCGTGCCCGAAAGCGCATGTTTTGGGCTGAAAAGGGCATATTTCTCGCCTGCCAATGCGCTGGCTGCGGCATCCACCTGCACATCGATCCGATATATTTCTTCGCCTTTTTCCGACCGCAACACGGCACACGAGAAGTCGCGTCCCGCAAGGTCACTCACCGTCTCAGCCCACTCGGGTAGGGGAAGATTCAATCCCTCAGAAAAAACAGACCGAGTGCCAGGAGGAATTTCGGGTGCCAGTTCGAACATCTCATGCTGGAAACGACAAAATTCTTCAGGCATGCTTTCATAACAGGAAATGGTGGAATCCTGCTGAAAGATACGTCCATTAAGCACTCTCGCCTTATTGATGTTGATGGTGGAGTAGGCGCGGATAAATGCTTCGATGATTAACGTCTGTCGCACCCCGATATTTGTGAAGCGGTAGAAATAATGCGCCTTCCTGCTGCCGTTTCTATGATTCTCCGTATTCAGTTTCTTTATGAGCTTGAGCATAATGCGCTCTACTGGTATTGCACGAACCTCGCCCAGTTCTCTCGTCAAGGGACGCATTTTGATTTGTGATGGAAGATTGGTCGCTTTCCATTCCTGTGTCTCGTATCCTACATACGAGATGCGCAACACACCCGACGGGGCTGTCTGGATGGAGAAGCCTCCATCCTCATTTGCCACAGTATAGTTCTCTGCCGATACGAATACTCGTGCCATCGGCAGCGCCTCCCCCGTCTCGGCATCCACCACGCGGGCACGATATGTCTGCTGCGCCTCTATTGGCAGACAGAACAGGAGTATTAGGAGAAGGAATGTCTGTTTCATACTGCAAATATATAGATAACTTTTGAGATTAAGAACCTTCTCCCCTAAAAAAGGAAGAGCGCTCTTGAGTTTCCTTCATTGAAAGCCTAAAGGTGGGTTCTAAAAATTAGCTTTGAACTATGCTTAGGTTATTTTTGTGCAGATGTGGTTCCAAGGCCGAAGTAGCGTAGCGAGCTACGGTTCCAGGAATTGGAGTCGAAGATGCCAAAAAGAGACAAGCATAGACAAAGATAATTCACTTGAATTTGTTAATTAACGTGAGTTCGACGAAAAGGAAAGGACATATTATCATGTTCCACTTCGTTTTGTAATACGACAGCAAGCAGGAAACATTACGACAGCAAGCAGGAAACATTACGACAGCAAGCAGGAGACGTTACGACAGCAAGCAGGGGACGTTAC
>JAILBW010000202.1 GCA_024680695.1 Bacteroidaceae bacterium | reverse complement strand
CGGCTTTGACGACGAGAACGAAGAGGTGGGCCGTGTCACTCTGCATGTACATTCCTCGCTCGTGGAATACTTCCGTCAGAAGGAGTCTTTTGCGAAAGTTAATGTCGTGGGCATGAACTTCAATTTCACCACCTTGGCTCTGAGCCGACCGACCACCATCACGGACATCAGCAACTATCAGGGCGCCGATGTCTCGTTCCGAATGGGTGAGGTAGTAAACATGGAAACATTCGAGAGCAGGCATTCGATGGGCTCGCTCAACCTCGATGCGCCAGCCACTCCGAAGTAGGAGGTAGGTCGCTTCTCGCTGCCTGTAAGCTTTTACGAGAGCGAAACGAACTACGACCTCGAGAACTCGGAAGAGGTCTATGCAATTGCCACATTGCTCAACCAGCGCACACCGATGGAGGCACAACAGGTGGAAATCAACCTGGGTGACACACAGGATGAAACGTGGCTCTTCTTCTCGGTGCCCTTCGATGTAAAAGTCGGCGATATAAAGGCGGGCAGAGGCAATTGGGTCATCCGACGCTATGATCCCCAGGTGCGTGCAACGGTGCAAAGCGGCTGGACGAATGTGGGCGAGGACGAGACGCTACATGCCGGCGAAGGCTACATCTTCATGCGCAATTATCGCGGCATTGAATATACAGACGATTCCGACTATGCAGAGGTTGAAATCCCCAACGACTATCGTATCATCCTGCCAGCGGCTCAGACGGATGCCAAACAGCGGATTTTCGCTGCCGGAGATGTGGTGGTGCCGCTGAAGAAGTCGTCTTCGGCGATGTCGCACAATGCCGACTGGAACTTCGTGGGCAATCCTTATCCCTGCTACTATGACATCAGCTCCATCAAGGAAGCCGTCACCATCTATCTCTTTGATGAGGGAGAGGGAATCTATCGCAGCTACGACACATCGATTCCGCAAGGCATCTGCCTCGCACCCTGCCAGACCTTTTTCGTGCAGGGTTCGGATGCCGGCCAACTTACTTTCCAGGCTAGCGGACGCAAGGCGCTATCCACCTTCGGCATTCCTGTTCAGGACGATACGAACGACGATTGGGACGCCTTCAGCAATCTGCCCGGAGAGGTTCGCCAGCGCTTAAGAGCCAATCCCACGTTCGCCAATGCTTCGGGTGCTGCCTTCACACCCGATTCTCCTCTCGACCCTGGAGCTAACTATTTCAACTCCGCGGCCGGCGAGGCTTATTTCGACCTCTTTCCAAAGGGACGCTTCATCTATGCCGTCAGAGATCTCTTCGGCAACGACCTTCAGGGAGCCACTCAGCTGGTGAAATCAGTCAGCATCGCTGCGCCAATGAGTGAAAATGATTTCCTATTTGTGCTCTTCGCCAATGCAGAGAAGGTCGATCTGCAGCAGAGTAGCGGCTTCCAGAACATCCCAGACGGCGCTTTCGCCTATATGGCTGGGCTGAAAACGCTGATACTGCCATCGTGCATCGCATCCATTGCCGACAAAGCATTTGGCGATGCCTCTATGTTCATGAAGGGGGCCCTTGAACTGCTCGACCTCTATGCCACGACGCCTCCCGCTGTCACACAGAAGGTCTTTGACAACCTCAAAGACAAGAACGCCCTCATTGTGCGTGTACCAAAGGAAGCGGTGGCTGCCTACAAAGCTGCCGATGTGTGGAAGGATTTGAATATCATGCCACTGGAAAATGGGGGAGAGGAGTTGCAGAGTGTCTCGCTCGTACTGAAAGCACCCGACGGAAGCGACATCACCGACCAGTGCAATATTCTGTGGACCAGCGCAGAGGGTGAACTGCTGGGTACTGGCAGCACGCTGACGGCACAGCCCGTGGGCAGCACTGTCGTTTACAGCGTCGGCCTGCCAGCGAATCTTGCGGCGCTATATTTGCCAGTGCCGGATGGTTCCTATACCGTACAATCGGCTGCTAACCTTATCACCATCGACCTTACAGCTACAGGTGTGGTGGATATGGGAGGTAAGACCCTTTTGGGTTCCAAAGGAACGCTCGACATCACCTTTGTCGCATCAGACAGCGAGGCACCCACGGTGTTCAACACCGCCGACATCCTGCTCGCTATTAATGATGCATCGGGCGGAGCTATTACGGACTTCGTGCTCGACTATCCTAATGTGACATTCGAGCAGACGCAGCTGCAAGCCGGCCAGAAACTCCAGATTATTGTTTCCTCCCGCAGCAATCTTTTCCAAGGGGCTCAGACAGAGACTGTAGTAGATGCTACAGGAACCTTTACGGCAGCCCTTACCGTGAAGGAATGGGGACAGGCCAACATCGTCTGCACGCCCGCCGAGGGAGTGAGCGATATTATGGCGCTTGTGTTCGACCAGAACGAGAAGTTCGTAGCCCGATTCACGGCCAACGGCAACATTATCAAGGTGAAAGACCTTGCGGACGGAGCCTACAAGGTGGTGCTCATTCAGCAGAACCAGTTCCTCAATGCGCTTGCTTCACTCGCCGACCTGCGGCAGACCGTATTGCGTGAGGGCACCGATTATGCGATGCTTTCCATCCAACTCGCAGCAGGCACCAAGAGCCAGTATGCATCCGCTGTGCCTGTCCTCGACGAGAGCCGCATTGCCCATATCAGCGGAGAGAGCTATGTGGCAACCAACGACCCCGAAATGAATATTGCCTCCACCGCAACCCTCAAGGCCAAGGTGCTTTTCAAGGAGGAGTTTGCAGTGCAAGTGAGCAACGTGCAACTGATAGTGGATATCCCCGACGGATTGCAGTTTGTCGAGAAATCCGTCATCGCCAACGGCGGCAGCCATCAGCTCGCTGGACAGCGTCTCGTCATCCCCTGCCAGCCGGGCGAACAAGTGCGCTGGTGTCTCTCGTCCAACAAGTCGGGACAGAAGACCGTCACGGCGATGGTGCAGTATATCCTGGGCGGGCAGCAATACTTGCAGCCCATCGGCTCGGTCAATATAGAAGTAGTGGGTGTACAGCTCGATGTGGCCTCCACCACGAATACTCCACAAATAAGCGTCCGAGGCAATGCCTACAAGGACAGTCGCGTCACCATCTATGACGGTAGGGCTATCGTGGCAGAGACCACTGCAAAGAGCGATGGCTCCTTCAGTGCCGACATCACATTGAATCCGGCACTCGACGGCACACGCCACAGACTCTATGCCGACATTGTGACCAGCGGACAGCCCAACTTCAGCACAGAGACCTCGATGGTGCTCTACGACAAGCAAGCGAGCATACTCAGCAAGGTGTCGATGCTGTTCCAGGGCCAGCGAGTTACCTGGGACGAGCAATCGGGAGCTGTCGCGCCATCGTTCTTTGATGTGGATCCATCTGCCTCGCCTACAGCGACTTTCACGGCGCGCTTCGTCAATCCCAAGCCCGACTGCATCCTCGACCCATACTTTGAAGTGACCGCCTCCGACGGTTCTCGCCGCACCTTTGATGCCAAGTGGAACGACGCCCAGCAACTCTATATGGCTGTGGCTGATTATCCCGACGCTTACCGTCTGCCGGTGGATGTGCAGTTCCTCTACACCTACTCCGACTCCACAGCCCACAGCCGTCCCGAAATCTTCGAGGCCGAGCTGAATCTGCTCGTATCGGCCCATAATCAACTGGTGGACGGAATCCAGAACACCATTCAAGTGAGCGACCCAGTGGTGGACGAGGACGACCGTTTGGCTCTGACGTTCAAGATTGGAGACAGCGAAGACTATATGATGTCGTTGCAGCTCGAAGACTACGACCGCATCATCGCCCTGCGCGACGAGCAGGAACGTCCCTTCATCCGTAGCATCGCGGATGGAGACACCGTTGCCTCGTTCTTCATCATCAATAGCGAGCTATCGACAACCCTCTATTTTGCCAACCTTAACAAGCATACGGCCTATTCCGAAACTATCGAGTCGCCAGCCGTTGCTGCTGCACCGCGCAAAATTAGCTTCGGAGGCATCTTTAACGGTATCAAGAACTTCGTGAATCCAGGGAACATGCTTAAGGTCAATGAGGTAATTGACAAGGCGAATGGCAAGGTGAACAGTGCCAACGAGGCACTTGAGGCACTGAACTACATCGACGAGATGCAGGCTCAGTATGATGAATTCAACAACAACCTCAGCACCCGCATCAACCTCCTTCAGTACCTGCTCTTGGCACGTTGTCCCAACGGCGACCTCCGTGTGCCCGGCAGTATGTACGGCTCCTTCCAGGCGAGCATCCGCCGTTTGGACGACCAGCGTAAGCTCTTCTGCAAGCAGATGCAGGGACTTATCCTGAGTTATGCGAACGCTTTGGAGAATGCCGGCTACAAGGAGATTGCAAAGGAATTGGCCAAGTTTGTGGCGAAATTCTATGCTGGCAAGAAACTCAATGCCAAGTGCACAAGTCTCTCCAACAACATGGCGGCCACCGGGATGGCATCTTCCGCAGAATTTGGCGAACTCCTCAGCAATGGCCTCAACGGAGGCATCGATACGGCTGTCGATTGGGTGGCCGACAAGATTACCAAGGGACGCGTCCCGACGGATTATGCGGGTGTTCGTGCCTACTTCGAGAAATGGACGCCAGGCGAGTACCACAAGATTTCGATGGCTGTTACCGACCTGAAGTTCACCATACAGGCTTCCTATAAGAAATGCGACGAAGAGGAGGAGATAAGTCGTCCACCAGTGCCCTGGGCCAAGAAAAAGCGTCGAGTGCGTCCTATCATCGACCCCTCGGGCTATGTGTTTGAGGGCGCGACAAGCAATCGGGTGGAAGGTGTCACCGCCTCCATCTATTACAAAGAGAACGACACGGCTGCCGAAGAATTGTGGAATGCCGAGGAATTTGGTCAGCAGAACCCCATTACGACCGATGCTGCAGGTCTCTATATGTGGAACGTGCCGCAGGGACTATGGCAGGTGCGCTTCCAGAAGGAAGGCTATCAGCCCGCACACACCGACTGGCTGCCTGTGCCTCCTCCCCAGCTGGAGATTGCTGTGCCGATGACGCAGACAGCCCAGCCTGCTGTGGCCGAAGCAACGGCCTATGCCGATGCTGTCAGCATCCGTTTCACGCAGTTTATGAAGTTGGAGTCACTCGCTGGCATCCGACTGAGCGAGAACGGAGCCGCCGTTAATGGGACGCTGGAGATTGCCGAGGGTGAAGGCGAGTTGGTGCGTGCCGTTCGCTTCGTTCCGGTCGCACCTCTGACAGCTGCCACCGTACAGCTAACCGTTCCCGGCGAAGCCTGTAACTATGCCAGCGCGACGATGAAGGATGCCGACACTCGCACGCTCGATGTGCAACATACCATCGAAGGACTCGTAGTACCGGAACTTATGGCCATCGAATTGGGCGAGGTGGGCTATGTCGCAGTGACGGCCTATCCCGCAGTGGCTGTGGCAGGCAAGACGCTGAATGTCGCCACCACATCACCGCTTGTGGAACTCTTGGACAGCGAGAACATTGTCTTCGACAATAACGGCCAGTGTATGGTGCCCTTGCGCGGCTTGCTGCCAGGCGTAGCTGCTATCACCTTGCGTCTCGGCGACCTCCAGGCATCTACGAATGTCGAAGTGAAGTATCGCCTTGTAGAACAGGTGGCACAACCTGTGAGCAACATCATCTCAGGCGCCGAGGTGGCCAGCGGAACGAAGTTGGAACTCTATTGCGCCACACCCAATGCCGTCATCTGGTACACGACCGACGGTAGCTGTCCTTGCGACGAGAATGCTCGCCAGCACTATACTGGCCCCATCACGCTGACTGAGAACACAACCATCCAAGTGATTGCTGTCTGCGAGGGTATGGAAGATAGCGAGATTGTCACCCTCAGCTTCACCATCGGCGAGACGGGCGTTACGGAAATTGCCGACGGATTTGCTGATAGCGAAAGGTACGACCTCAGCGGAAGAAAGATTGTAAATAGTAATTTACCTCACGGCATTTACATTCATGTCCGTCGCAATGCGGCTGGAGAACCTGTCGTCCGACGAGTGCTTGTAAAGTGATTACATCAAAATAATAATACGCAGAATGAATCGAAGAGAATTTCTGGGCGGAGTGGCCGCTATTAGCCTACAGGGTGCACTCTCGCATGTTCACGCATCGCCTTTGACAGGCATGATGGCTCCGAAAGGGAAGAAGAAGGAAAAGGTGAAGAAGGGAAAATTGGACGAGAATCTGGTGGCCTTTATCTCCGATATGCATATCAATCCTGCCGAATACGAAGCAGAAAAACTGATGCGTGTGGTCAATGACATTCTTTCCATGAATCCGCGTCCAAAGAACGTGATAGGATTAGGTGATTTGGCGAACCTTTACGGGCATGTAGAGGACTACGAATGTGCCAAGCAGGTGTTGCAACCCTTAGAGGATGCCGGCATTACCGTGACTCTGGGCATGGGCAACCACGATCGCCGCGAGAATTTTGCACGCATTTTTCCCGAGAAAGCTGCGGCCACTCGGCTGCCTGGTCGCTATGTGTATGTTGTGGAGACTCCTCGTGCCGATTTCATTGTGCTCGACTCGTTGCAGCAGGGTGAGGATACGACGAAATGGATTACGCCGGGTGCGTTGAACGACGAGCAGGTGGCATGGTTGGAGGAGACGCTGAAGGGCTATCGGAAACCTGTCTTCATTTCGGCCCATCATCCGTTGAACGAGACGAAGGTGACGGGACTCATTCGGAACGCTCCCTCCTGCTGCGGCTATATCCACGGCCACGACCATTGTTGGCGCCCGGGTTGGATTAACTTCGACTGGAGGAGCCAAGATGTGCTGCGCACGCTCTGCCTGCCTTCCACAGGCTTCTGGGGCGACATCGGCTACTCGCTCTTCCGCCTCGAGGAGGATCGTGCCGTCATGCAACTGCGCTTGTTCGAATACTTCTTCCACAATCCGCTTAAAGAGGGCGAGGAGAAACCCTTGCATTGGACGCTCATCGAAGAAGACCTACGCAATCAGCAATGTAGCTTTGCCTACAAACGTGCGATTCCCGTTTAATGTTCCAGCTCACTTTCCTTTGCGTTTATGGAAATAAATAATCGACCAAATCCAAACGAGGCGTTTCCTAATCCTAACCTACCAAGATTTTGCTTCATTAAGAATGTAGTGAAGAATCCACGTATCATCGTTGGAGACTACACCTACTATGATGATGTGGATGGTGCTGACGAGTTTGAGAAACATGTCACTCATTTCTACGATTTTATCGGTGACAAGCTGATTATCGGGAAGTTTTGTGCCATTGCAAAAGGGGTTGAGTTCGTGATGAACGGAGCCAACCACAGGATGGATTGTGTGACGACTTACCCATTTTACATCATGGGCGGTGACTGGGGAAGTGCTATTGCGCCTGTCAAAGATGAGTTGCCGCTTAAGGGTGATACCATCATAGGCAATGATGTTTGGATTGGTCAGAACGTAACCGTGATGTGTGGCGGTCAGTATCGAGGTGGGCATGCAAAACTCTGGCCTCGCCTCGTCGCTGGCTGTGCTGCATTTTTCTGCCTATCCACTTGCCACGATACCTGGAGCCGTGTTCAGCGTATGGCATAATATCAGCGGAGCTTTGGCTGCACGATTCTATTTGAGGAGCCGCCAGTAAATCGTATTTAAGAGGGTTCAATTCTCATTGTTGAAACGATTTCCGCGGCGCACTATCGTTCCACCAGCGGGAACCGTGCCTTCGCCAGCTGCGCTGCGGGTGGGCGCATAGTAAGGATAATCATCGTACCAGCTTCCGCGGGCTCCGTAGCTGTAATCGTTGTTGTAATAGCCCCAGTCGTAATAATCTACGAGCTTGCGGAGGCTGAACCGCGTGTCTGCGTTCGTGAACCAGCCGGAGAAGTAGGAGTTCGACAGATGGTAATCCACGATGCAGGTGTTCAGC
>JAILBW010000107.1 GCA_024680695.1 Bacteroidaceae bacterium | reverse complement strand
ACACCTTTCGGAGAGGTCGAAAAAGCGCCAAAAAGTGAACGAATGCCCCACTTTTTCCCCGAAAATGGATTTTCTGAGCGGGAAAAGGCTCGAAAAACATGATTTCAAAATTTGCCCAAAAGCGAGAAAAAAGGGCTTTTTTAGCACATTTCACCCTTTTTTGCCGTTTTTGAAACAAAAATGCCGTTTTTTTGAAGTATCGCCACCGACTTTTTCCAAAAAAGAGAGTGAAAAGACCGAAAAGACCTCACTAAAGCCATGAGTAAAGGGGGGGGCGAAACGGGCACCCCTTGAGTTTCGACAAAAGTGAATATATTATTTATGATTCATTCGTGGACATTTTCAAGCCCTCGTCTTAAATATGCCCCAAAATAGGCTTTACGGCCCCTCTGAGCGCGTTTCTCTCTTTCGGTGGACTGTGGTACCTTCGAGGCGGAAATTAAGCCTTAAGGCTTAAATATACCCAAAAACACGCTTTTCGGCCCTTCTGAGCGAGTTTCTCCCTTTCGGTGGTCTGTGGTACCTCAAAAGGGGAGATCGGCGATTGTAGCGCAAAAATGCCCCGTCAGCGACCTTAGCCCCAACTCCTCCATGAGGAAAGGACGTCGTGAAATGCGACTCCCCTGCCTTTGGTCTGCCGTCCCGTCGGGACTGATTCAACGTGAAACGCGACGGAACTGAATATATTATTTATGAATCATTTTTCGACGAACTCACGTTAATTAGTGCCAGGGGTGCAAAAGATGGATTCTTCGCCTTGTTGCTATCGAAATATGGAAATAATATTTTACGACATTTTACGTATATCTACTCATTTCTTATTTAAAAATACTTTACACGAATAAATCCAATGTATGTTTCATTGCATGCAATTGAGCGTTTTTTACCTGCCAAACGAGCCAAATAAACTGCCAAACGGTCCTTGCAATCTGCCAAACACACGTGAAAAATGCACTTTTCGATTACAAAAATGCCTCTTTGCGACAGCAAGCAGACGACTTTGCGACAGCAAGCAGGGGCTTCCGCGACAGCAAGCAGGGGCTTCCGCGACAGCAAGCAGGAGGCATTGCGACAGCAAGCAGGAAGTGTCTGCTGTTACCGCGGATTTTGCATTTTGCATTTTGCAAATAGAATTTTGTACAATGTTCGAGCCTCCTTCCGCTCCGGAAAGTCGAAGCGAGCTTCACTTTCCTCTCGCTTACTCGCAGCCGTTGCATTTAGTGTAGTAGGATGAGCGTCCGAGATATCAAAAGGTAAAGGGCATTTGCCGATTTTGGGGTTCTGTTGCAATCAATTCGCCATTTGTTTTGAAATTCGCGCCAGAAAACGTAACTTTGCAGCCGAAAAGAGAAAAAGGGAAAGCGATATGGCAATACAAATCCGATTAGACGCTCCCACGCCATACGATCTCACACGCCAGTTGCGCTTCGAAGAGGCAAAACCAGGCGAGACGATGGGGGTGCGCCCAGACTTCTGGCCGCCCGAGTGGCATCCGCAAAGCGGTGTGATAATCACTTGGCCGCATGCCGCCACCGACTGGGCACCAGTGCTTCCCGAAGTGACGCGCTGCTACGTCCATCTGGCGATCGAGATAGCTCTGCGCGAAAGACTTCTCATCGTCACGCCCGAGCCTGAGACACTTGAACATTTCCTGCGCGAGCAGCTGCCTCAGAATGCTCTGGCAAACATAAGCCTACACCGCATCCCCACCAACGACACTTGGACACGCGACCACGGTCCGCTCTGCCTGCTCACCGAACGGGGTGTCCGTCTGATGGACTTCTGCTTCAACGGATGGGGAGAGAAGTTCCCGGCCGAGCTGGACAATGCCATTACGCGACAGCTCTGGGACGAAGGCATCTTCAACGGCGAATATGAGGACCACCTGGACTTTGTGCTCGAGGGCGGCAGCGTGGAGAGCGACGGACAAGGCACCCTGCTGACCACCACGCACTGCCTCACGGCGCCCCATCGCAACCAGCCTCTCTCGCAGGCCGACATCGAGCTGCGGCTGCTCCACTACTTCCGTGCGCAGCGAATCCTGTGGCTCGACCACGGCTATCTTGCCGGCGACGATACCGATTCGCACATCGACACATTGGCTCGCTTCTGTGCACCGGAGACGATAGCCTACGTGAAATGTACCGACCCGACCGATGAGCACTACGAGGAACTGTCGAAAATGGAAGAGCAGCTGCGCGAGTTTCGCACACTCTGGGGAGAGCCCTACAGCTTCGTACCGCTGCCCATGCCGCAACCCTGCTACGACAACAGCGGCTGCCGGCTCCCCGCCACCTACGCCAATTTCCTTATCATCAACGGCGCCGTCCTGATGCCCACCTATGGACAACCGACAATCGACAAGGCGGCGCAAGCCCAATTGCAGCAGGCATTCCCACGCCACGAAATCGTCCCCATCGACTGTCGGACGCTCATCCTGCAGCATGGCAGCCTACATTGTTCTGCCATGCAGCTCCCGCAGGGTGCACTGAGGTCTAAGCCACAGGACACAAAGGAAAACCAATAGTCTGTCACACAATCACAAAGCACACAAAGATGAAACACACCAGCCTATTTCAACGCATGGGCACAGCGGCAGTATTACTTGCAGCCTCGCTCACCATTTTTGCCCAGAAAGACCAGCAGAAGGCACTCTGTATCGGCAACTCATTCACCTTCTACAACGACTCACACCTGATGCTCAGCAGAATTGCCCAGAGCGAAGGCCACCAGCTAAAGACCGAATCGGCAACCGTCGGCGGGTACACCTTCTATCGCCATCTGATCAACGACAAGACGATGGCCGCAATCTCCGACGGCAAGTACGATTACGTCTTCCTGCAAGACCAAAGCCAGACCCCGGCCATCTGTGCCGAACAGGGCCGCAAGGGACGCATCATCGCTCGCGATGCCCGCGAACTGGCCGACCGCATCCGCATTTATTCGCCTCAGGCGCACATTTGGATTGAGCAGACATGGGCATATCCGCGACACAAATTCGGTGGCTTTGGCTCGATGGAGCGCTTCGACGAACTGCTCCGCCGCGGCACGAAAAAGATGGCCCGCAAGGCGCACACCGACGTTTCGCCCATCGGTCCGGCGTTTGCCATCGTACGCAGCGAACGGCCCGACATCGAACTATACACCGCCGACAAGCAGCATCCGTCGCCGGCCGGCACCTACCTGAAATCCTGCGTCAACTATCTGGTCATCTACGCAACGCCTTTCGGCACAAATACGGATGCCTGCGACATTGATGCCGCACAGGCCGCCTACCTGCGCAAAGTGGCCGAGCGGGTGGTGCTGAAATAAGAGGGGGCAAGAGTTTAAGAGTTTATAAGTTTATAAGTTCATAAGTTTATAAGTTCATAAGTTTATAAGTTCATAAGTTTAAGAGTTCAAGGGTTCTTGCGCTCGACTGAGCTCACGCCGAAGTTGGTAGCAAGCGGCAAAGCCGAGCGCAAAGCCTCTCCCCCGATCCCTCTTCTAAAAGCCTAAAAGGGTTGAGAGAACTTAGGGCGTCAACGGTCAATGGTCCGCTCGGCTTTGCCGCTTGGCTTGTCCAAGAATGAAATAAACGGTCAGTAAAAAATATGAAGATAGGAATTATCCAGCAGTCCTGCACGGCCGACGTGGCACAGAACAAAGCAAAGCTTGCGCGCCACATTGCCGACGTCGCACGACGAGGTGCTCAACTTGTGGTTTTACAAGAGCTACATAACAGCCTCTACTTCTGTCAAGTGGAGAGCACGGAGAACTTTGCCCTCGCTGAGCCGATCCCCGGCCCCAGCACGGAGCTGTTCGGACGTCTGGCCAAGGAATACGATGTGGTCATCGTGGCCAGTCTTTTCGAGCGGCGCGCCGCAGGGCTCTACCACAACACAGCCGTGGTGTTCGAGCGCGACGGAAGCATTGCCGGACGATACCGCAAGATGCACATCCCCGACGACCCCGCATACTACGAAAAGTTCTACTTCACTCCCGGCGACCTCGGCTTTCGTCCCATCCAGACATCTGTCGGACGCTTGGGCGTTCAGGTGTGCTGGGACCAGTGGTACCCCGAAGGGGCACGCCTGATGGCACTTCGCGGTGCCGAGCTGCTCATCTACCCCACGGCCATTGGCTACGAAAGCAGCGACACTCCCGACGAACAGCAACGACAGCGCGAGGCATGGACTACAGTGCAGCGCGGCCATGCAGTGGCCAACGGACTGCCACTCGTAGCCGTGAATCGTGTGGGCCACGAGCCCGACCCCAGCGGGCAGACGGCAGGCATCCAGTTCTGGGGCAGCAGCTTCGTGGCTGGTCCGCAGGGTGAGATTCTGGCTCGAGCCAGCGAGACCGACGAGGAGAACCTATTGGTAGAGGTAGACATGCAACGCTCCGAGAATGTGCGGCGCTGGTGGCCTTTCCTACGCGACAGACGCATTGAAGAATTCGGCGACCTCACTCGTCGCTATGTGGACTGACTTTCACTTATCACTTAACCACTTCCATTACGACAAAACATGTCAAGCAGCCTTAGATTTCATGTGGTGGGCAAAGCATTCGAGAAGAAGCCTGTGGAATTGCCCGAGAGCAAAGAACGCCCCAGCGAGTATTTTGCGAAATACGTCTTCACCCGCCAGAAGATGCAACAGTACCTCCCCAGCAGTGTGTACGAAAAGATGTGCGACGTCATCGACAACGGCTCCAGCCTTGACCTCGCAACGGCCAACGCCGTGGCTGAGGGCATGAAGCAATGGGCCATGGAACTCGGTGCCACCCACTGCACCCACTGGTTCCAACCACTCACCGAAGGCACAGCAGAAAAACACGACGGCTTCGTGGAACACGACGGGCGAGGCGGAATGGTTGAGGAATTCACCGGCAAGGAACTGGTGCAGCAGGAACCAGACGCGTCGTCGTTTCCCAGCGGAGGCATCCGCAGCACCTTCGAAGCCCGAGGCTACAGCGCCTGGGACCCTGCCAGCCCCGTCTTTGTCATTGGCGACACACTGATGATTCCCACCGTCTTTATCTCCTACACCGGCGAGGCGCTCGACTACAAGGCACCGCTCAAGAAAGCCCTCCATGCCGTCAATCAAGCGGCAACTGAGGTCGCGCGCTACTTCTATCCCGACGTATCGAAGGTCATCAGCAACTTGGGGTGGGAGCAGGAATACTTCCTTGTCGATGAAGGGCTCTATGCCGCTCGTCCCGACCTGCTCATGACCGGACGCACCCTCATGGGACACGACAGCGCCAAGAACCAGCAGATGGACGACCACTATTTCGGCTCTATCCCCGAACGAGTGGCATCCTTCATGAAAGACCTCGAGATACAGGCCCTCAAACTGGGAGTACCTTGCAAAACACGTCACAACGAGGCCGCACCAAACCAATTCGAGCTGGCTCCCATATTCGAGGAGACCAACCTTGCCGTCGATCACAACATGCTGCTGATGAGCCTAATGCATCGAGTGGCACGACACCACGGATTCCGATGTCTGCTCCACGAAAAACCCTTCGCCGGCATCAACGGCAGCGGCAAGCACTGCAACTGGTCGCTCGCCACCAACACCGGCATCCAGCTCCATGCTCCGGGACGCACTCCGGCTGACAACCTGCGTTTCCTCACGTTTATCGTCGAGACACTCATGGCTGTCCACAAGCACAATGCGCTGCTCAAGGCCAGCATCATCTCCGCCACCAATGCCCACCGCCTGGGCGGAGGCGAGGCACCCCCAACTATCATCTCCAGCTTCCTCGGCAAACAGATTTCCGACCTTCTGAAACATCTCGAGGAAAGCGACGACGACGAACTCATCAGCTTTGCCGGCAAGCAGGCGCTGAGCCTCGACATCCCACAGATACCCGAACTCTTGCTCGACAACACAGACCGCAATCGCACATCGCCGTTTGCCTTCACCGGCAACCGCTTTGAGTTCCGCGCAGTGGGTTCCCAATCCAATTGCGCCGCAGCCATGATTGTCCTGAACGGCGCCGTTGCCGAGGCACTTACCAACTTCAAAGAGCGCGTCGATCGACTCATTGCGCAAGGAGTGCCCTCAATGAAAGCCATTCTGAAAATTGTGCGCGAAGACATCCGCACCTCGAAGCCCATCCATTTCGAAGGCAACGGATACAGCGAGGAATGGCGCACCGAAGCTGCAGCCCGCGGACTCGACGTAGAGCAAAGTGCTCCCCTCATCCTCGATGCCTATCTGCGACCCGAGACCGTCGAGATGTTCCGACGAATGCACATTCTTTCGCTCGCCGAACTGGAGGCGCGACTCGAAATCAAACAAGATACTTATATAAAGAAGGTACAGATCGAAGCGCGCATCTTTGGCGACCTCTGCATCAACCACATCATTCCCGTGGCCACTCGATATCAGAGCCAGCTCATGGACAATATCCATCGCATCCGCGAGGCTTTTCCCGAGGATGAGGCCAAGGCCATGAATGCCGACAACATCAGCCTTGTACGCCAAATCAGCCAACACGCCAGCTTCATCACCGCACAGACCGAACAACTCGTTGAAGCGCGACGAGTGGCGAACCGCATCACCAGCCAACGCGAACGAGCCATTGCCTATCACGACACTGTGGTGCCACTGCTCGAACGCATTCGATACCACGTCGATAAACTCGAACTCATCGTCGACGACGAACTATGGCCTCTGCCCAAGTATCGCGAACTACTCTTCATCCGCTAAAGGCGGGTTCTAAAAAGTTGTAAATACGACTATTTCTCTCCGTTAAAATAACTTAAATAATTAGCAGAGAGTGCGTCATCGGTGGGAATCCTGACAACCTACCGGTGCGTTTTTGGATTATTTTTTGTAACTTTGCGCCCGATTTCTTGAACTGAGCAAAAACAGAAAACAAACAAATAACATGACAGAAAAGATGAAAAAGCACATTCTCATGGTTGCCGGCACCCTATGTACGGCAGCCTTTATGCTCACATCATGCGGAGGCGGAAAGGGCAACGGACAGGCGGCTCTCGTTTCCAATTTCAAAACGACAAAGGCAGAGAAGACCGATGTTACAATTATGACAAAGGCCAGTGCCACGATTCGAGGCCGGCAGGATATCGATGTTTATCCCCAAGTGGGTGGCACCCTGCAGCGTCTGTGTGTCACTGAAGGACAGAAAGTGAAGAAGGGTCAGACACTCTTCATCATTGACCAGGTACCCTTCCAGGCAGCATTGAACACAGCCGAAGCCGCCCTGAAGGCTGCTGAAGCCCAAGAGGCCACTGCCACGTTGAACTACGAAAGCCGCAAGAAACTGCGCGACCAGGAAGTAGTAAGCGATTTCGACCTGCAGACGACCTATAATACACTGCTCACCGCAAAAGCCTCGGTAGCACAGGCCACCGCTCAGGTTGTGAACGCAAGGAACTCACTCTCCTATACCGTGGTCAAGAGTCCGGCCGACGGTGTGGTCGGCACACTCCCCTACCGTCAGGGAGCACTTGTCAGCAGTGCAATGCCTCAGCCGCTTACCACCGTTTCGGACAACAACGAAATGTTCGTCTACTTCAGCATCAACGAGGCACAACTGCTCAAGATGATCCGCGACAGCGGTTCGCTCGAGAAGGCCATCGAGGAAATGCCCGAGGTGACGCTCCAACTTGTGGATGGCAGCGAATATGAACTGAAGGGACGCGTGGAGAGCGCCAGTGGCGTGGTCGATCGTTCGACAGGAAGTGTGCAGCTGCGCGCGGTGTTTTCCAATCCCAATCATGTATTGCATTCCGGTTCGTCGGGCAACATCCTCATTCCCGTGGAGTATAAGAATGTCATCACCATTCCGGCTTCTGCAGCAGTGCAGACTCAGGATAAGTTCCGCGTCTGCACGGTTGACGCCCAAGGCGCAGCCCACATCCAGCTGGTTTCCATCATGCCGCAAAGCATGGGAAATATGTTCATCGTCTCCGAGGGCCTGACCGAGGGCACTGAGATAGTGGCCGATGGAGCCAGCATGGTGAAGGAAGGCCAGATTGTGAAAAGTGTGAATTGATTTATTTGTCTGGAAAGAATCATGAAAGGAAATATCTTTATCAAACGTCCGGTGATGGCATTGTCCATCGCCATCGTCATACTAATGCTCGGCGGCATTTCCTATTTTAGCCTGCCCGTAGAGCAGTTTCCTGACATTGCACCTCCAACTGTCGTGGTGAGTGCCACCTATCCCGGTGCCAGTGCCGAGACCGTCACCAAGGCCGTCATTCAGCCCTTGGAGGAAAGCATCAATGGCGTGGAAAACATGACCTACATGACTTCCTCGTCAACAAACTCGGGAACAGCCACCATCACCGTATTCTTCAAACAAGGCTCAAATCCCGACATGGCCGCAGTGAACGTACAGAACCGAGCTGCAATGGCCCAAGGACTTCTGCCACAGGAGGTAACGATGATTGGTGTGACGACCTTCAAGCGTCAGACCTCAATGCTGCAGATTAACGCAATGGTGAGCGATCGCCCCGAGTACGACCAGAATTTCATGGCCAACTACATGAACATCAACGTCACCCCGCAGCTGAAGCGAGTGCCGGGCGTGGGCGAGGTGTTCGCACTGGGTGCCAACTATTCGCTGCGTATCTGGCTGAAGCCTGAGGTGATGGCTCAGTATGGCCTTGTACCTTCGGACATCACCGCCTGCCTGGCCGAGCAGAACTTGGAGGCCGCAGTAGGAAAACTGGGTGAAAAGCCCATCCAAGGTGGACATGGAGATGGTGTGGACAATGTCTATCAATACACATTGCGCTATACCGGCCGACTGAAGGAAGTCGAGGAATTCCAGAACATCGTGCTGATGGCAAAGCCAAACGGCAGCATGCTGCGTCTGAAGGATGTGGCCGATGTGGAACTCGGACAGGTGGATTACAGCTACAGCGGACAAGTGCAGGGCAAGCCTGCCGTGATGTTCATGGCATTCCAGCTGGCTGGTGCCAACGCCAAGGAGACGAACGACCGCCTCACCGCCGAGTTGGAAAACATCAGCAAGACACTCCCCGATGGCCTGCATTTCGAACAGATGATGTCCACAAACGACTTCCTGCTCGAGTCCATCGCAAACGTGGAGGAGACGCTTATCATCGCTATCCTTCTGGTGATTCTGGTGGTCTATTTCTTCCTGCAAGACTTCAAAGCTACGCTCATTCCTGCCATTTCGATTATCATTTCGCTTGTGGGCACCTTTGCCGCGCTGGCCGCAGCTGGTTTCACGCTTAACCTCCTCACCCTCTTTGCGCTCGTCTTGGCCATCGGTACGGTGGTCGATGATGCCATTGTGGTGGTCGAAGCCGTACAAGCGAAGTTCGACGCCGGCTACAAGAGCCCCTATCTTGCTACGAAGGATGCCCTGGCCGATGTGACGATGGCCGTCATCTCCTGTACCTTCGTCTTCATGGCCGTATTTATTCCAGTGACCATGATGGGCGGAACAAGCGGAATGTTCTACACCCAGTTCGGCATCACGCTGGCCACTGCAGTGGGTATCTCCTGTGTGAGCGCCTTGGTGGTCTGCCCGGCTCTGTGCGCCATGATGATGCGTCCGAGCGACGGCAGCAAGAGCGCCAAGAGCTTCAACGGCCGGGTGCGCGCTGCCTACAACGCCTCGTTTGGTGCTGTAATGCGCAAGTACAACCGTCGCCTTCACGGAGTGGTGAACCATCGTTGGGTGGCCCCACTTTCCTTCATCATCGCCGCCATACTGCTCGTATTCTTCATGCTCGGACTGCCGAAGGGACTCGTTCCGCAGGAAGACCAAGGTGTGCTGATGGTCGATGTGACTTGTCCGCCGGGCAGCAACTTGGCCTACACCGAAAACGTGGTGAATCGCATACAGGAAATCGTGAGCCAAGACGAAGACATCAAGGTGGTGGCCCGCACCAGCGGCTACGGCATGATGGGCGGACAGGGTGTGGCCAACGCAATGGTCATCCTTCGCCTGCAGCACTGGAAGGATCGCTCTGGCAACTGGATTCCAGGGTCGGGATACATTCATAACTCGAGCATCAAGAAGCTCATCCTCATGGGCCAGTTCATGAAGGAGATTCCCGAGGCCAAGATATTCGTATTCGAACCGGGTATGATTCCCGGCTATGGTATGGGTTCCAACGTCGATCTCCACCTTCAGGACCGCAGCGACGGCGACAAGGAAGTGTTCCTCGAGCAGACTCAGGCCTTCCTGGCAGCACTGAACGAGCGCGAAGAGGTGCAAATGGCCATGACCTCCTATGCCCGCAACTTCCCGCAGTTCAAGGTCGAAGTCGATGCAGCCCAATGCAAGCTGGCAGGCATTTCCCCCGCAGCAGTGCTTTCAGCCCTGAGCAGCTATGTGGGTGGCTCCTATGTTTCGAACTTCAATCAGTTCGGTAAAGTGTATCGAGTGATGATGCAGGTCGATCCGAAATATCGCACCAGCGAGGCCGACCTCGACAATATGTTTGTCCGCAACGGTACGACAATGGCTCCCATCACCCAGTTCGCCAAGCTGACACCCATTCTGGGTCCCGATATCGACAAGCACTTCAACCTCTTCTCGGAAATCACTTGCATGGTGCAGCCCGCCCAAGGCTTCACCACTACGGATGCCATGCGAGCCATTGACGAGGTAAGGCGTCAGATACTGCCCGAACACATCACTTACGAATACGGCAGCATTTCGCGCGAGGAGTTTGAGACAATGAATTCGAACAAGACGATTCTCATCTACATCGTCTGCGTTGTGCTCATCTTCCTCATCCTTTCGTCGCTCTACGAAAGCTTCTTCGTACCCTTTGCCGTCATCCTTTCCGTGCCGGCCGGTCTTATGGGCTCGTTTGCCTTTGCCTGGCTGTGGAACCAGATATTCAAGGTGTTCCCGCCCATTGGGCAGATTGAGAACAACATCTATCTGCAGACGGGTGTCATCATGCTCATCGGCCTCTTGGCCAAAACGGCCATCCTGATTACGGAGTTTGCCCTCGAGCGCCGCCGTAAGGGCATGGGCATCGTCGAGGCTGCCTACGCAGCCGCCGAGGCACGTCTGCGCCCCATCCTCATGACGGTGCTCACCTGCGTACTTGGTATGTTGCCACTGCTCTTCTCGACCGGTGCCGGTGCCAACGGTAACCGCACCATCGGTGTGGGCGTTGTGGGCGGAATGATTGTGGGCACACTGGCCATCCTTTTCACCGTGCCAGTATTCTTCATCTTCTTCGAATATATCCAAGAGAAGATACGTCCGGCCATGAAAGAGGAAGCCGACCAGCAGTTCCTAATGGAACGCGAGCGCTCCCAGCGTGAGAAAGAAGATGCCAAGTCATAATTCATAATTAAATGTTCAACATGAAGACGACGAGATTATTCATCATATTCTGCACTTCTGCCCTACTTGGCAGTTGCGGCATTTACAAGAACTATGAACGTCCGGCCGAAATCAGTGCCGTAGGCATCTATGGCGACGCACAGAGCGGCGGCGAGCAAGGATTGGGCGACCTTCAGTGGCGTCAGATATTCACCGACCCCACACTCCAGTCACTCATTGAGAAAGTACTGGCCCAGAACAGCAATATGCGCCAAGCCGACCTGCGCATTCAGGAAATGCAAAACAACCTGAAGGCCGCCCGATTGGCCTTCTTCCCAAGCTTGGCCTTTGCGCCCAGCGGTACCATTAGCGGCATCGTGGACCCCTACGATCGCGACAAGTACAAAGCCGTCATGGGCGGTGGAGCCAACAAAACCTATTCCTTCCCCCTCTCCATGAACTGGCAGATTGACGCTTTCGGCACACTCCGCAACACGAAGAAGAACCGCGAAGTCGCTGTCGAGCAGATGAAAAGCGTGCGACAGGCCGTACAGACCTCGCTCATCGCCAATGTGGCCAACCTGTACTACACTCTGGCCATGCTCGACCAACAACATGCCATTGCCGAAGAGACCACCGAAAAGTGGAGCAAGACTCTCGAAATGACCCGCCATCTGATGGATGCCGGCATGACAAATAAGTCGGCAGTAGCCAGCACCGAGGCCAACTACTGGGCTATCCGCACCAGTACGCTCGAGTTGGAGCTCAGCATCCGCAAGATCGAGAACGCACTCTCGACACTGCTCGGCGAGACGCCTCACACCATCTCTCGCGGCAAACTTGCCGACTTCCAGCTTCCCGCTGCCTGCACGACTGGCTTCCCCATCGGAGTGCTTAGCCGTCGTCCCGACGTGAAACAGGCCGAACTAACCCTTGCCAGTGCCTTCTACAACAAGAACATCGCCAAGGCTGCATTCTACCCAGCCCTGAACATCACCGCCAACGGGCAGTATGCCAACAGCATCACGGGTGCAGGCATTGTGAATCCAGGCGGTATCATCATGGCAGCTGTAGCATCGCTCACCCAGCCAATTTTCCAGAACGGACGCATCCGCGCAGCCTACAAGAACAGCCAGGCAGAGATGGACATTGCCGCCATCGGGTTCCAGCAGACGCTGATTGAAGCCGGTGCCGAGGTGAACAACGCAATGGCCGACCTCAATACCGACCTTGCCGAGCGCGAACTCTACGAGAACCAGGTGCGCAGCTATACGGAGGCAGTCGATGCCAACGAGAAGCTTTTCCGTGAGAGTAGCAACAACTACCTGAACGTTCTCACGGCCCAGAGTGGCTTGCTCAATGCACAGATGAGCCAGGCATCAACCGACTTCAGCATCATCGCCGATGTAGTCACCCTCTACCAAGCACTTGGCGGTGGCGCAGAGTAAAAAAAATGTGACGACGAACAGCATTGGCAAAAGCAAAAAACAACAATTTTCGTTGCATTTTACAAAAAAAATGATAGAATATTTGACGATTTAAAAGTTATTGCTTAATTTTGCCGACGAATTACAAGTCAAACTAAAAAAAAGAGACATGAATAGTTTTGCAAACTTTTGGTGGTGGCGTAACTCAAGATTCAGACAATCGTGAGAAGATAGCCGCATACCTATAAGTTTAGCATTGAGGAAACAATTGAGGGGCCTGTCGTTCTTGCGACAGGCCTCTTTCTTTTTTCAATGAATAATCACATCAGTATAATACATTCAAGACATGAACAAGTACCAAGTGGATGAAAAAGGCTTTTACGGCGAATTCGGCGGAGCCTACGTGCCCGAGATTCTTTACAAATGTGTGCACGATCTGCAGGAAGCTTACCTGCCAATCATTAAGTCGTCGGAGTTTCAGACAGAGTATCGCGCACTGCTTCGCGACTATGTGGGACGCCCGTCGCCGCTCTACCTCGCTCGTCGGATGAGCGATCGGTATGGCTGCACGCTTTACCTGAAGCGCGAGGATCTGAATCACACAGGAGCTCACAAAATCAACAACACCATCGGACAGATTCTGCTGGCGCGTCGAATGGGCAAGACGCGCATCATCGCCGAGACGGGAGCTGGGCAACATGGTGTGGCCACAGCGACAGTGTGCGCATTGATGGGCATGCAGTGTGAGGTATTCATGGGTGCCACCGACGTAGAACGACAGCACACCAATGTCGAGAGGATGAAAATGCTGGGCGCCACCGTCCATCCTGTCCACACCGGCAACATGACGCTGAGCGATGCGTGTTCCGAAGCCATTCGCGACTGGTGTTGCCACCCCGCCGACACCTTCTACATCGTAGGCTCGACGATGGGGCCGCACCCCTACCCCGACCTCGTAGCCAGGATGCAGAGTATCATCTCGGAGGAACTCAAGCAACAACTCCTGGAAAAGACGGGGCGCGACTATCCAGACTACCTCATCGCCTGCATCGGAGGAGGCTCGAATGCTGCCGGCACCATTTACCACTACATGAACGACGACCGCGTAAGAATCGTCCTTGCTGAGGCTGGCGGCCACGGCTGGCAGACCAATCACACCGCTGCCACCATCCATCGCGGTACGACTGGCATCCTACATGGCGCCAAGATGTTGGTAATGCAGGACGAGGATGGGCAGATACAGGAGGCATTCACCATTTCGGCAGGCTTGGACTATCCCGGCGTCGGCCCAATGCATTGCCACATGGCACAGCAGGGACGCACAAAGGTTCTCTCCATCAACGACGACGAAGCCATCCTCGCCGGCTACGAACTCACTCGCATGGAGGGAATCATTCCGGCCATCGAATCGGCCCATGCAGTGGCCGCACTCCGCAAGCTGACCTTCTCGCCCGACGATGTCGTTGTGCTCACCGTCAGCGGCCGTGGCGACAAGGATGTAGAAACCTATCTCAAGAACAAACAAATGGCACAAGAATATGGAGACTTTTAGATTCAAGACCACAAGCCGGCTTGTCCTCGCCGACCTCTACACGCCAGTCGGCGTCTATCTGCGGCTGCGCGACCTGTTCCCACAAAGCGCACTGATGGAAAGTAGCGACTTCCACGACCAAAGCAACTCTCACAGCTTCATCGGCATCAGCCCTATCGCCAGCGTAGCTGTCGCGCACGGCGCTGCAACACTCACCTACCCCGACGGTTCGCGGCAGACGCACCGAATGGGAGACGGATTCGGCGTGGCCGATGCCATCCATGCGCTCATCGACCACATCAGCATCGAGGGCAACGATGCCGCCCTCTGCTCACTCTTCGGTTATACGTCGTTCAATGCAGTGCATTACACCGAAGGCATCGAAGTAAAAGACGAGACGAAGCCCGAGAACGATGCCCCGGACGTACTATATATATTATATAAGGTACTTATTGTCTTCGACCACTACAACGATATGCTGAAGATTATCACCTTGGGCGACTCATCCGACATCGACATGGTGCTGAAGACGATGAATCGCGCCACGGTGCCCACCTACGGATTCCGCTCCGTAGGCGAAGTATACAGTTCCCTTTCCGACGATGCACATCGCGAAAACATCCGGCGCGGCATTCGTCACTGCCTGCGGGGCGATGTGTTTCAGATAGTACTCAGCCGCCGCTTCGTGCAGCACTTCGAGGGCGACGACTTCTGCCTCTACCGAGCTCTGCGCAGCATCAATCCGTCGCCCTACCTGTTCTACTTCGACTTCGGCGGCTTCCGCATCTTCGGTTCCTCGCCCGAGACGCATTGCCGGATTGAGCGCAGCAGGACCTCCGATACACAGCCCCCATCACTCCGCGCCTACATCGACCCCATCGCCGGCACGACGAAACGTACTGGAAACGCCGAGGAAGACCGCCAGGGCGCAGACTTTCTGCGCAACGACCCGAAGGAGAACGCCGAGCATGTCATGCTGGTCGACCTCGCACGCAACGACCTCTCGCGCAACTGCCATGGTGTGGGAGTGGACTTCTACAAGGAATTGCAATACTACTCGCATGTCATCCACCTCGTTTCGCGCGTCAGTGGCGAGCTCGACGAGGGGGCCGATCCCATCAAGACCTTCTTCGACACCTTCCCCGCAGGCACACTGAGCGGTGCGCCCAAGGTGCGAGCCATGCAGCTCATATCGCAATACGAGCCACACAACCGCGGTGCCTACGGCGGATGCATCGGCCTCATTGGTCTCGACGGCACACTCAATCAGGCCATCACCATCCGCACCTTCGTTTCGCGCGGAGGCGAACTATGGTTCCAGGCTGGCGGCGGCATCGTTGCGCGCAGCAACGTCGAGAGCGAACTGCAGGAAGTAAACAACAAACTCGGTGCTCTGCGCCGTGCCATAGATAAAGCCAATACATTATGAAAAAGACAGTTATCATCGACAACTACGACTCGTTTACCTTCAACCTGAGTCACATGGTCAAGGCATTGGGCAGTGAGGTTACGGTGCTACGCAACGATCGCTTCCAGATGTCGCAACTCGACGCCTACGACAAGATTATCCTCTCCCCCGGTCCCGGCATCCCGTCCGAGGCAGGACTGCTCTGCGATGTCATCCGCACCTACGCCGGCCGCACTCCCATCCTCGGAGTCTGCCTCGGCCATCAGGCCATTGGCGAGGTCTTCGGCGCGCGGCTCGCAAACCTCAGCGAAGTCTTCCACGGTGTGGCCACTCCATGCCACCTCACGGCCGACGACTACCTCTTCCGCGACCTCGACTGCGACTTCACCGTCGGGCGCTATCACTCGTGGGTGGTAGCCCGCGACGCATTCCCGGATTGCCTCGAGATTACGGCCGACAGCGACGAAGGCTACGTCATGGCTCTGCGCCACAGGACATTCGACGTGCGAGGCATCCAGTTCCACCCCGAAAGTGTGCTGACCACTAACGGCCAGCAAATCATTCAGAACTTCCTTCTACACTAATAAAAAAAACATTATGGAACAGAAAATGAAAGGCTACCTCTTCCGCCTGCTGAACCACGAAGAGCTCTCCCGCGAGGAGATGAAGGCCATCCTGATTGGCATCACACAGAGTGAGTATCCTAACGAGCAGATTACGGCACTGCTGACGTGTCTGCAGATGCGCGGCGTTACGGTCGATGAACTGCTGGGCTTCCGCGACGGCATCCTCGAGACGGGTGTACCGGCCCTGCTCGAATGCGACCGCTACATCGATGTCGTCGGCACCGGCGGCGACCGCAAGAACACCTTCAACATCTCGACGACCGCCTGCTTCGTCATCGCCGGTGCCGGCTACAAGGTGGCCAAGCACGGCAACTACGCCGCCACAAGCGTGAGCGGGGCGAGCAACGTCATCCAGCACCACGGCATCCGCTTCACTGACGACATCGACCGCCTGAACCGCTCGCTCAACGAGGCTGGCATCGTCTATCTCCATGCCCAGCTGTTTGCCAAGGCAATGAAGTTCGTGGGCCCGATTCGGAAGGCATTGCAGTTCCCCACCATCTTCAACCTCCTTGGCCCCATCGTAAATCCCTCCCAACCGAAGTGCCAGCTGCTCGGTGTTGCAAACCTCGACCAGATGCGGCTCTATCATGCCGTATATCAAAAACTTGGCATCGACCACGGCATTGTGAACAGCATCGACGGATACGACGAAATTTCGCTCACAGGCGATTTCAAGGTGACGACGAAGCAGTACGAACGCATCTTCTCGCCAGCCGACCTCAGTTTCGCACCTGCCAAACCCGAGGAACTGGTGGGCGGAGCCACCGAGGAGGAGGCCGCCGAGATATTCGATGCCGTTCTGGAAAACCGCGCACTGCCTGCCCAGAAGAACATTGTGCTGGCCAACGCCGCATTCGGCATACAGATACTGGAACGCGGCGAGAAGGATATCGCCGAATGCATCGAGATTGCGCGCGAGAGCATCGACAGCGGCCGCGCACTGCAGACGTTCAAGCGATTCGTGGCACTCAACTCGTAGCAGCAATGGAAAAGGACATACTTCACGAAATAGTTGCACAGAAGCGTCGCGAGGTCGAGGCCGTCTATGCCCCAAAGCCTTCATTGCGCAAGGCGCTCCTCGCGAGCCGCACTGGCATCATCGCCGAGTTCAAGCGCCGGTCGCCATCGAAGGGATGGATAAAGGAGGATGCCCGTCCCGACATCGTTCCGCTGAGCTATCAGCAGCATGGAGCAGCGGCTCTGAGCATCCTTACCGATGCACATTACTTTGGCGGCGACGACGACTTTGTCCGTCGGGCGCGGCGCTCGGGCGTCACCCTCCCCATCCTCTACAAGAACTTCGTCATCGACGAGTCGCAGCTCTACGCCGCCGCCCTCTGCGGCGCGTCGGCCGTACTGCTGATTGCCGCCTGCCTAAGCAAGGCACAGTGCCGCAGCCTGATGGACAAAGCCCATGCGCTGGGCCTCGAGGTGCTGCTCGAGATGCACTCGACCGAGGAACTCGAGTATGCCGACCTGCAGCCCGACCTCTGCGGCATCAACAACCGCCACCTCGGCTCCTTTGTCACCGACGTCGAGCACAGCTTCCGACTGGTGGAGCAACTGCCTCACGACGCAGTGGCGGTCAGCGAGAGCGGCATCTCTAATCCTGCCACGGTAAAAGCATTGCGGGATGCCGGCTTTCGCGGCTTCCTCATCGGCGAACACTTCATGAAGACTGCCGACCCAGGCATGGCGCTCGCCAAATTCATCCACGAACTGCAGGAAATAACTAAGGGCAATGAACGATAAACTAATTAAGATCTGCGGGATGCGTGAAGCGCAGAATATCCGCGATGTGGAGGCGCTCGGTGTGGACTTGATGGGCTTCATCTTTTGGTCTCCGTCGAGCCGCCATGTCGCCGTGCGTCCCGGCTATCTGCCACGAAAATGCAAGCGAGTGGGTGTCTTTGTCGATGAAACGGCGGACACCGTACTGCGCACTGCCGATGAATATGGCCTCGACTACATCCAACTTCACGGTAAGGAAACGCCCGAATACTGCAAGCAGCTGCAAGGGCGCCGCATCATAAAAGCATTGAACCTCGCTTCAAGCGCCGACCTGGCACAGACGGTGGCATATCAGGGTCTTATCGACTGCTTCCTCTTCGATGCTAAGGGGAGGTCCGTCGGCGGCAATGGTGTGAAGTTCGACTGGACGCTGCTCGACGCCTACTCGGGCGACACCCCTTACTTGCTCAGTGGCGGCATAGGTCCCGATGATGCAGGACAAATAAACGCATTCCTCCAACGGGACAAACATGCAGCGAATAAGTGCATCGGCATCGACTTGAATTCGCGATTCGAGCAGTCGCCAGGCGTGAAGGACATTGCGGCCTTGCAAAGTTTTCTACAAAATATTTCAAAATAATATTAACTCAAACAGGAACAATAGATTATGGCTAATCGAATAAACCAACTCTTTATGAGTCGTAACGGCGAGAAACTGCTCTCGCTCTACTTTTGTGCTGGTTGCCCGACACTCGACGGCACTGCCGATGTCATCCTCAGCATGCAACGCCACGGCATCGCGATGGTCGAGGTCGGCATCCCCTTCAGCGACCCCTTGGCCGACGGCCCAGTCATACAGGACGCTGCCACCCGCGCACTGAAGAACGGCATGACGCTTCGCACGCTCTTTGCCCAGCTTCGCAAGATAAAGGAACATGTGAACATCCCGCTCGTCCTAATGGGCTACCTCAATCCCATCCTCAACTATGGCATCGAAGCCTTCTGCCAGTCGTGCGTCGAGGCTGGTGTGAGCGGTGCCATCATTCCCGACCTACCCTTCGACGACTACCAGCACATTGTGGCTCCCATCGCCGACCGCTACGACCTGCGCATCATCATGCTCATCACTCCCGAGACAAGCGAGGAGCGCATCCGACTCATCGACGCGCATACCGACGGCTTCATCTACATGGTTTCGTCGGCAGCCATAACGGGCACCCAAGCCCACTTCGACATGCAGAAACAGGATTATTTCCGCCGCATCGAAGCAATGCAGCTGCGCAATCCCTGCATGGTGGGCTTCGGCATCAGCAACGCACAGACGCTGAAGGCCGCTCAGGACCATGCCGCCGGAGCCATCATCGGTTCGAAGTTCGTCACCCTGCTCAACGAGGCAGAAGGCGATGCCGACCAGGCACTCGAAAACCTCTTCGACGCACTGGGAAAATGAGGAGAAACAAGCATCCAAAATAATCCCATTGCAAAACATGACAGACTGACAGGGTGGCAGCGTTGGCATCTGCTTGCCGCCGCAAAGTCGCCTGCTTGCTGTCGCAAACGTCCCTGCTTGCTGTCGCAAAGTCGTCTGCTTGCTGCCGCAAACGTCCCTGCTTGCTGTCGCAAAAAGTGGCATTTTTGTAATCGAAAAACAAATTTTCACAAGTTTTGGCAGATTAGAAGGCTCGTTTGGCAGTTTTTTGGGCTCGTTTGGCAGTTTTTTGGGCAGGTAAAAAAACGTACAATGGCATACAAAGAGACATACATCGATTTTTTCGAGTAAGGTGTGTTCTAATTAATTAGAACACACCTTTAAGTATTTTCAAATAAGGAACGAGCAGAAATGTGTAAAATGTCGTAAATATCCACATTTCAATGTTGACAGAACGAAGAAGCCATCTGCCGTACCTTCGGCACTAATTATGGGTACTGCGCTATGCAGGGGCGCTGCCCCTGCCTGTAGTCTGCCATCCCATCGGGACTGATTCCGAAACTCAAGGGGGCCCCGTTTCGGGGCCTCCCCTTTATTCATGGCTTTAGTGGGGTCTTTTCGGCCTTTTCACTCTCTTTTTTGAAAAATGTCGGGGCTAATACTTCAAAAAACGGCATTTTTGTTTCAAAAACGGCAAACGGCGAACGGGGCTAAAAAGGCGTTTTTTGCCTTCGGGCGAAAATGAGAAGCCCCGTTTCCCTGCCTTTTTCCCCTCATAAAGTCCCTTTTCGTAGCAGAAATGGGGTACTTTGCCACTTTTTGGCGCGTTTTCGGCCTCTTCGAAAGGCTTTTTTTCCGGCGAATACGGGGCAAAACAGCCCTTTCAGGCTCTTTCAAGCGCAGTTACGGATTGCTGTGAATTATGCACAAGAAATTGAATAGTAATATATTACGCAAATATGCCCGACACGGATTTTGCATTTTGCATTTTGCATTTAGAAAAAATATGGTGTGCTGGCTAATCTATATAATATATGAATCATATACTAATAGTACTATATACATAATTTCATTGCTGTCCACTAAAAATCGCTAAGCGTTCTTTGAAATAATTGAAATATAGTTGGTTATAGAGATTTTTTGAGTCAACGGACTTGATT
>JAILBW010000095.1 GCA_024680695.1 Bacteroidaceae bacterium | reverse complement strand
TGGCCATGTCAGATTTTTAGAACCCACCTATAAAACTCCAGAGTGTGAAAACATCTATCACATCTATCACATCTGTCACACGGCCGCTGTGGTAGCGGGATTGGGGAGTGATAGATGGTGTGATAGATGTGATAGATGAACCCGAAAAATGGGGATTGAGACGCATTTTCCGACTTGTTTCTGCGCAAAAAACGCGTTTTATCGGCCAAAATTTGCCGTTTTTGCATCGCTGTTTCTTAAATTTTGTGTCAAAAACGTCTCATAAGGGCAGTTCTGTGTTTAGATTTTACGAAAAAACATTTTTTAGACTTGAAAAGCGGATGTTTTGGGGGGGATGAACAAAGACCGAGCGCGATTGCCAACGTTACACACTGCCGTAAGACGATTACAGCGTGATGTAAAACATTTACACCCAGGATGTAAATGAATTACACAGCTGATGTAGAAGCGTGTAAAACGGGTTTCATCGTTTGTGTGACGCTGTTAATTTGCACGAAATTGCTTTCGAAATACCATTCATTTTCGCAAAATTGCCTCCGAAATCCCAAAAAGTCGTTCAGAATTGCGTTTCAAAACGCTTTTTTTCGCGAATTCCGACCAAAAAATGCGTGTAAAATCCCCTTTTTGGCAATCATCTATCACATCTATCACACCATCTATCACTCCCGAATCCCGCTGCCACAGCGGCAGTGTGATAGATGTGATAGATGTTTTTCACATTCTGGAGTTTTATTCATAGTCGCCCAAGATGACATGCCGTCCGATTGAACTCACTCGCTCGCTTACTCGTATCTCTGGCTTTGCCGAAGATACTCACGCACGGAAAATTGCAAGTAAGCCTTGCATTTTCGCTCGTTTACTCGTAACTCTGGCTTCGCCGAAGCTACTATCGCTCGGAAAAGTCCAAATACATTTGGCTTTTCGCTCGCTTATTCGTAACTTTGCAGGCCAAAACCTCGAAGATGAAACGACTAAGAACAATATTTGCCACACTTTTGCTCGCCATTGCAAGTTTCGTGGCACAGGCACAACGCACGAATCAGGCGTACTGGACATACATCGACACATACAAGGGCATGGCCATCGAACAGATGCAGAAGTATCGCATCCCGGCTAGCATCACCCTGGCACAAGGACTGCTGGAAAGTGCGGCAGGACGCAGCACGCTGGCCACCGAGGCCAACAACCACTTCGGCATCAAGTGCGGCAGTTCGTGGACGGGGCCCTACGTGCTGCGCAACGACGATGCTCCGAACGAGCGATTCCGCAAGTACAAGTCGGCGCGCGAGTCGTTCGAGGACCACTCCCGATTCCTGCAGGGACGGCGCTATCAGGGCCTCTTCCAGCTGAAGCTGACCGACTACAAGGGATGGGCACACGAACTGAAGGCAGCCGGATATGCCACGAATCCCGTCTATGCCGAGAGCCTCATTCGCATCATCGAGATGTACAGCCTGATGCAGTTCGACGACGCACGCTACAGCAACGCGACCAAGGCGACGCTGCGGCTGCCAAAGAGCAACTTCTTCGACAAGCACACTGTACTGCGCAACAACAAGAACTACTTCATCATCGTCGAGATAGGCGACAACATGGCAACGATAAGCCGCGAGACGGGAGTGAGCCTGCGAAAGCTGTACAAGTACAACGATCTGACGCGCGACTATGTGCCCACACAGGGCGACATCATCTACCTGCAGAAGAAGCAGAAACACGCCAGCCGCGAATACCGCCGCTACCCCATCCACATCGTCGAGCACAACCAGAGCATGTTCGACATCGCACAGCTCTACGGCATCAGGCTCAAGTATCTCTACAAGCTGAACAAGATCGACGCAGACTATGTGCCGCAGGTGGGCGACATATTAAGAATAAGGTAAAAAAAGGATTTTTTGAACAAGAATAAGGAATGATTACACTCTCGAACCTGGCCATACAATTTGGCAAGCGCGTATTGTACAAGGACGTGAACATGAAGTTCACGAGTGGGAACATCTACGGAGTCATCGGTGCCAACGGCGCAGGCAAATCGACCCTCCTGAAAGCCATCAGCGGCGAACTGGAACCGACAAAGGGCACCGTGGAGATGGGCCCGGGTGAACGCCTGAGCGTACTAAGCCAAGACCACTTCCAGTATGACGGGGAGACGGTGCTGAACACCGTCCTGATGGGCCACACGACGATGTGGGACATCATGCGCGAACGCGACGAGCTGTACAGCAAGCCCGAGTTCTCGGACGAGGATGGCATCCGAGTGGCCGAGCTGGAGGAGAAGTTTGCCGAGATGGGCGGCTACACAGCCGAGAGCGACGCCGCAGCCCTGCTCTCCGGACTGGGCATCAAGGAGGCAAAGCACGACCGCCTCATGGGCGAGCTGTCGGGCAAGGAGAAGGTGCGAGTGATGCTGGCCAAGGCCCTGTTCGGCAACCCCGACAACCTGCTGCTCGACGAGCCGACTAACGACCTCGACCTCGACACCGTGCAATGGCTCGAACAGTACCTGAGCGAGTTTGAGCACACCGTGCTGGTGGTGAGCCACGACCGCCACTTCCTCGACTGCGTCTGCACCCACACCGTCGACATCGACTTCGGCAAGGTGACCATGTTCGCCGGCAACTACAGCTTCTGGTACCAGAGCAGCCAGTTGGCCCTCAGGCAGGCACAGAACCAGAAGGCCAAGGCCGAGGAGAAACGCAAGGAGCTGGAGGAGTTTATCCGCCGCTTTTCGGCCAATGTGGCAAAGAGCAAGCAGACGACCAGCAGAAAGAAGATGCTCGAGAAACTGAACGTCGAGGAGATACGGCCCAGCACACGAAAGTATCCGGGCATCATCTTCTCGATGGACCGCGAACCCGGCAACCAGATTCTCGAAGTGAAAGACCTGAAAGCCACGAGCGAGGACGGCGTAGTGCTCTTCGACAAGGTGAACTTCACGGTGGAGAAGGGCGACAAGATCGTCTTCCTGAGCCACGATCCGCGCGCCATGACAGCCCTCTTCGAAATCATCAACGGCAACCGCCAGCCTCAGGAGGGCACCTACAACTGGGGCGTGACAATCACCACCGCCTACCTGCCGCTTGACAACACGGCCTTCTTCCAGTCGGAACTGAATCTGGTCGACTGGCTCTCGCAGTTCGGCGAGGGCAACGAGGTGTATTTCAAGGCCTATCTGGGACGCATGTTGTTCAGCGGCGAGGAGGTGCTGAAGAAGGTGAACGTACTCTCGGGCGGCGAAAAGATGCGATGCATGATTGCAAAGATGCAACTGAAGAACGCCAACTGCCTCATACTCGACACTCCCACCAACCACCTCGACCTCGAGAGCATTCAGGCCTTCAACAACAACCTGAAAATCTTCAAGGGAAACATCCTCTTCTCCTCGCACGACCACGAATTCATCCAGACCGTGGCCAACCGCATCATCGAACTGACGCCAAACGGCATCATCGACAAGCTGATGGAATACGACGACTACATCTCGAGCGATGCCATCCTGACACTCAGGGAAAAGATGTACGGAGAAGGATAGCACTCCCCTCCCCCCCGACAATCCGGCCAAAACGAGGCTAGAACGAAAGCAATCGGCCTGCAACTTTTGGCAGTATTCGGGAAAAGAAGACGGACAACGCATCGTTTGGCAAGGTTTTTGTTTATCCTGCCACAAAAGACAAATTCAAAACCATCATGAACAAGGAAGAAGAAAAGAAGATAGAAACAGAGAAGACAGAGGAGGAGGAGTTGCAGAACGAAAAACCGACTGAGCAGGAGACCGCGGCCGACAACGAGCAGCCCGAGGAACTGACCGTCGAGCAGCAACTGGAAAAGGCCCACGAAGAGATTGCCGACCTGAACGACCGCCTGCTGCGCAAGATTGCCGAGTTCGAGAACTACCGCAAACGCACGATCAAGGAGAAGACCGAACTCATCCTGAACGGCGGCGAGAAGACCGTCACATCCATCCTGCCCGTGCTGGACGACATGGAACGGGCAATGAAGAACATGCAAACGGCCGAAAACGTGCCTGCCGTGCTCGAGGGCGTGGAACTGATCTACAAGAAGTTCATCAGCATTCTGGAACATCAGGGCGTGAAGCCTATCGACACGACGAATGCCGACTTCAACGTCGATCAGCACGAGGCCATCGCACAATTGCCGGCACCGTCGGACGAGATGAAAGGCAAGGTGATCGACTGCACCCTCACCGGCTACACGATGAACGACAAAGTGATTCGCCACGCGCAGGTGGTAGTGGGAGTTTAAGGAGGAACAAGACATGGAGAAGAGGGATTACTACGAAGTGCTGGGCATAAGCAAGACAGCCAGCGAAGCAGAAATAAAGAACGCCTACAAGAAGATGGCCATCAAGTATCACCCTGACCGCAATCCGGGTGACAAGGAGGCCGAGGAGAAGTTCAAGGAGGCCGCAGAGGCCTACGACGTACTGCGCGACCCAGAGAAACGCCAGCGATACGACCAGTTCGGCCATGCAGGCGTAGGCGGCGCAGGCGGCTTCGGCGGCGGCGCGTCGATGAACATGGAGGACATCTTCAGCATGTTCGGCGACATCTTCGGCGGACACGGCTTTGGGAGCGCGTTCGGATTCGGCTCGACAGGCGGCGGCAGGCAACAGAAATTTCAGGGTGCCGACCTGCGACTGCGCGTCAAGGTGACACTCAACGAAGTGCTTACCGGCACCACCAAGAAATTCAAGGTGAAGAAGAAAGTGCCCTGCACCCAATGCAACGGCACCGGCAGCGAGGACGGCAAGGTGGAAACCTGTACGCAATGCAAGGGCATGGGATATGTGGTGCGCTCCGTGAACACCATGCTCGGACGCATGCAGACGCAGACCACCTGCCCGGCATGCGGCGGAGTGGGACACACCATAAAGAACAAATGTCGCGCATGCGGAGGAGACGGCATCGTGAACGGCGAGGAGGTCATCGAAGTGAAGATCCCTGCCGGAGTGATGGACGGCATGGTGCTGAACATCGAAGGAAAGGGTCATGCCGGCAAGCAGAATGGCGTGCCAGGCGACATACAAGTGTACATCGAGGTGGAACCTCATCCCGAACTGACCCGAGATAACAACAACCTCATTTACAGCCTGCTGCTCGATGTACCCACAGCCGTGCTCGGCGGTACGGCCGAAGTGCCCACGCTGGACGGCAAGGTGCGCATAAAAATCGAGCCTGGCACGCAACCCGGCAAGGTGATGCGACTGAGGGGGAAAGGCCTGCCCACGGTGCAGGGCTACGGCTACGCGTACGGCAACGGAGACCTCATCGTGAACATCGGAGTGTATATCCCTGAGAACCTGAACAAAGAGGAACGCGACGCATTCGAGAAACTGCGCACGAGCGAAAACGTGCAGCCCGGAAAGAAGGAGAAGGAAACATTCTTCAACAGGTTCAAGAAAATGTTCGACTGACAAATCGCAGAACGATGAACTACACAGAAGCCATCGACTACCTGTACAACGCCGCCCCGCTATTCCAGAATATCGGGGCTGGTGCTTATAAGGAGGGACTGTCAAACACCCACTTCATCGATGACTACTACGGCCATCCGCACACTTCTTACCGCACGATTCACGTGGCCGGCACCAACGGCAAGGGCTCCGTCAGCCACACGTTGGCAGCCATCCTGCAGGCATCGGGCTATCGCGTCGGCCTCTACACAAGTCCGCATCTGGTGGACTTTCGCGAACGCATTCGCGTCAACGGGGAGATGATCAGCGAGGAGCGCGTCGTGCAGTTCGTCGAGGAAGACTGTCCCGTCTTCGGGAAGTTGTCGCCCTCGTTCTTCGAGTTGGTCACGGGGCTTGCCTTCAAGTATTTTCAGGAACAGAAGGTCGACGTGGCAGTCATCGAGGTAGGCATGGGCGGACGCCTCGACTGCACGAACATCATCCGCCCCATTCTCTCCATCATCACCAACGTAAGTTTCGACCACACCCAGTTTCTCGGTGCGACGCTCCCCGAGATTGCCTTCGAGAAAGCCGGCGTAATCAAGGATGGCGTGCCGGCAGTCGTGGGAGAGACGAACGGATACAGCGAAGTGCGCAAAATATTCGAACGCAAAGCGCTGGAATGCAAATCAAAGATAGCTTTTGCTGACGAAATGGATGAAGTCACGTCAACGTACTGCAAAGACGGATTCAGGATGTATCACACTCGCCATTTCGGAACCATCAGCGGACAACTTGAGGGCAACTATCAGGTGCAGAATACGGCCACCATCCTTGCTGCTCTCGGCATTCTGGCTCAGAGACTGAGGCGCCTCAGCGTGGACCACATTCGCGAAGGCTTTGCATCGTGCCAGACGCTCACCCACTTTTGCGGCCGCTGGCAGACCCTCGGCCACGAACCGCTCGTAGTGTGCGATGCCGGACACAATGTCGCCGGAATCAGCCAAGTGGTGGAACAATTGCGGAAAACGCCCCACAGACATTTATATATTATAATAGGAATGGTGAGCGACAAGGACATCGACGGCGTACTGAGCCTCTTGCCGCAAGACGCATTCTACATCTTCACCCAAGCCTCCGTGCGACGCGCATTGCCGGTCGAGACGTTTCAGGCCGAAGCCGAGAAGCACGGACTGCACGGAATTTCCTGCCCCGACGTGATGTCGGCATACAGACTCGGGCTCGAAAAGGCAGAAAAGGACGACATGCTCTTCGTTGGAGGCAGTTGCTACATCGTCGCAGACCTGCTCAAAGGCTTGTTTGGGAAAATTTAGCACATAGAATTACATCTTTTTTCGCCGAAAAGTTTGTCCTTTGATAAATTTTTGTTAGATTTGCAAAAGAAACGTGCAAATAATCTAACAAAGATATGGACAAAACACTTATTTCAGGCTTGAAAAGGGAAGATTTTCAAGCTACGATTAAAGGGAAACAGACAGACCTGTACACGTTGCGCAACAGCGACGGCATCGAGGTGAGTATCACAAACTATGGCGGTGCAATATCGGCCATCATGGTCCCCGACAAGGAGGGCGTGATGGCCAATATTATTCAGGGCCACGACAACATCCAAAGCCTTATCAGCAGCCCCGAACCCTTCCTGAGCACACTCATTGGGCGATATGGCAACCGAATCTGCAAGGGTCGCTACATCATGAACGGCAAGGAGTACAAGCTGGCCATCAACAATGGGCCGAACCACCTGCACGGCGGCCCCACCGGCTTCCATGCGCGCGTCTGGGATGCCGAACAGATCGACGAGCAATCGCTCGTACTTCGCTACATATCAGCATACTACGAGGAAGGATTCCCCGGTGAGCTGCAGATGACGGTAAGATTCTCCCTCAACGACGAGAATGAGCTCTGCATCGAATATCGTGGCACGACGAACAAGAAGACCGTCGTCAACATGACGAGCCACGGCTTCTTCTCCCTGGCAGGCATCGGCAACCCTACCCCATCGGCAATGAACAACATCTGCCAGATCAACGCAGATTTCTACATCCCCATCGACGAGAACTCCATCCCCACGGGCGAGATATTGAAGGTGGAGGGCACACCCTTCGACTTCCGCACTCCGCACGAGGTGGGCGAACGCATCGACGCCGACGACGAACAGATCCGACATGGTGCCGGCTACGACCACTGCTTCGTACTGAACAAGCGCGAAGTGGGCGAACTGAGTTTTGCCGCCAAGATCATCGAGCCGAACTCGGGACGCACGATGGAAGTCTATACGACCGAGCCGGGTGTGCAATTCTACAGCGACAACTGGGCCAACGGCTTCCCTGGCACCCACGGAGCCACGTACGGCCGTCGCAGCGCCCTTTGCTTCGAGGCTCAGCACTTCCCCGACAGTCCCAACAAGCCCCACTTCCCCAGCGTGATCCTAAAGGCCGGCGATGTATATCGGCAGAAGACCATCTACAAGTTCGGAACCATCTAAGAGAACATTCAACAAACAATTTTATTAACCATCAAAATCCAAAAAACTAATGACTCAAAAAAAGAACAATGGAGCGCTCGTGGCTATAATCGCCATGATGTTCCTCTTTGCAATGATCTCGTTCGTAACGAACATGGCCGCACCCTTCGGCACCATCTGGAAGAACCAGTATGACTGGGCAGGAATGGTCGGCAACCTGATGAACTTCGCCGCCTACCTCTTCATGGGTATTCCCGCCGGCATGATGATCACGAAGATCGGGTACAAGAAGACGGCCCTCGTAGCTCTCGCACTGGGCTTCATCGGAGTGCTCGTACAGTATTGCTCCAGCATGATGGAGGTTACGGCTATCAGCGCCTACGTAGTGTATCTGCTGGGTGCCTTCATCTGCGGCTTCTGCGTATGTATCCTGAACACCGTGGTGAACCCCATGCTGAACCTTCTCGGTGGCGGTGGCAATCGCGGCAACCAGCTCATCCAGACGGGTGGCTCGCTGAACTCACTGGCAGCCACGCTGACCCCCATGCTGGCTGGCGCCATGATTGGTGAGATTACGAAGCAGACCTCGCTGAAGGACGTGTCTCCGCTGCTGCTCGTGGCAATGGCTATCTTCGCAGCCTCCTTCTTCATCATCTACTTCACGAAGCTTGTCGAGCCCGAGACCGAGAAGTCTAACGTGATGGAGGGCATCAAGGGTGCACTCGGCTATCGTCATCTGGTATTTGGCATCATCGCCATCTTCTTCTATGTCGGCATTGAAGTGGGCATCCCCGGCCAGCTGCTGTTCTATCTGGGCAATCCCGGCGGTGTACTCGGCAACATGGTCGTAGCTGGTGCCATTGCAGGCCTCTACTGGTTCCTGATGCTGGTGGGCCGTATGACCAGTGTGTTCATCTCCGGCAAGGTATCTCCTCGCGCTCAGCTCACCACCGTTACCATCGTAGCCATCTGCCTGCTGCTCGTGGCTATCTTCATGCCTGAGACTCAGACGATGAACCTCAAGGTCGGCCTCTTCGGCATCGATGCCACTGTGCCCACCAAGGTGTTGTTCATCATCCTTTGCGGACTCTGCACCAGCGTAATGTGGGGCGTTGTCTTCAACCTGGCTACCGAGGGACTGGGCAAATACACGGCTTCTGCCTCCGGCCTCTTCATGACGATGGTTGTGGGCGGCGGTGTGATGCCTCTCATTCAGAACCTGCTGGCAAACAAGATTGGCGACATCCAGAGCTACTGGCTCGTAGTTGCCATGCTCGTCTACATGCTGTTCTTCGCACTCGTAGGCAGCCGTCCGAGCAAGAAAGCGTAGTAAAAGCTCCCTCCCGATTCTCCCTCAAGGGGGAGAGGAATCCTCTCCAAGGACTGGCGTTCGTTTTGGCGTAAGCTCCTGCGGAAAGGACTCATATCCGGAGGGACAGAGGGAGGAGAACAATGAATATCTAAATCCGTATCATAATGAAATTAACTATCGAGGATGTAAGAAGTCGCTTCATCAAGCACTTTGATGGGACGACAGGTTCCATTTATGCTTCGCCAGGCCGTATCAACCTCATCGGCGAGCACACCGACTACAACAACGGGTTCGTATTCCCAGGTGCAGTGGAGCAAGGCATCATTGCCGAGCTGAAACCCAACGGCACTCGCAAGGTGCGCGCCTACAGTATCGACCTGAAGGACTACACCGAGTTCCTGCTCGACGACGAACAAGGACCTCGCGCCACCTGGGCACGCTACATCTACGGCGTCTGCCGCGAGATGATGGCTTTGGGCGTACCCGTCGAGGGCTTCAACACCGCCTTCGCAGGCGACGTTCCCCTCGGAGCCGGCATGTCTTCGTCGGCTGCACTCGAGAGCACGTTTGCCTACGCATTGAACGACCTCTGGGGCGAGAATAAGATCGAAAAGATGGAACTGGCCCGCGTCGGACAGCGCACCGAGCACAAATATGTGGGCGTAAACTGCGGCATCATGGACCAGGCCATCAGCGTGCTGGGCAAGAAGGGCGCATTGCTGCGTCTCGACTGCCGCAGCGGCGAATACGAGTACTTCCCCTGGAATCCGAAAGGCTACCAGCTCCTTCTCGTCAACAGCTGCGTCAAGCACGAACTGGTGGGAAGCCCATACAACGAGCGCCGTCTCTCATGCGAGAAGGTGGCCGCAGTAATCGCAAAGAAGCACCCCGAAGTATCGTCTTTGCGCGATGCCAACTACGAGATGCTCGACGAGATCAAGTCAGAGATCACCGACACGGAATATCGCCGTGCCCGCTACGTCATCGGCGAGGTGGCTCGCGTACTGGCAGTCTGCGATGCCCTGCAGAAGGACGACTACGAGACCGTGGGCCGCATGATGTACGAGACCCACTATGGCCTGAGCAAGGAGTATGAGGTAAGTTGTGAGGAACTGGACTATCTGAACGACATTGCCAAGGAAGAGGGCGTTACCGGCTCCCGTATCATGGGCGGCGGCTTCGGCGGTTGCACCATCAACCTGATTGCCGACGAACTGGTGGACAACTTCAAGAAGGTAGTCACAGAGAAGTTCAAGGCCCGCTATGGCAAGGAACCCATCCTCATCGACGTAGTTATCGGCGATGGCGCACGCAAGTTGTGCTAATCCCGATTCTTTTTAACAGCCTACGAACCACCACAATGCGCCCCTTCGACCGCCAAGCCGAGGGGGCGTTTCTCGTTTCTGCAGGCCTCGGCTTCGACACGAAAGCGTCGATTTCAGAATATTGCGATTCGGGGAAAAAGCGCCGAAGTCCTGAACTTATTGCTGCCTGCGTTCTGTCACACCTTCGTCAAGCGTAGAAAGGACTGATATCATTTTACTCCATGAACACGCATTTTCAGGGTGTAAACGGATTCTGAGGCGGTAATAAACAGGATACTACGCTCCCTTCCGCCAAAACAGACATTGGCTGTCCACTTCTCGGGGATGGGGAAATGGGCGATCTTCTGGCCATCCTTGTCGAACACGGTCACGCCGTTGCCCGTAAGATAGACGTTTCCCCTGTCGTCTATCGTCATTCCGTCCGACCCCATGTCGGCAAACACCTGCCGGTTTGTCAGGCGGCCGTCCGTTTGGATGTCATATTTCAGGATTCTGCTTGCCCTTGCCTCCGCCACATACAGATGTTTTCCGTCGGGCGTTCCCACCAGACCATTGGGCTGATTGAGCGTAGAGTCAAGCAGAACGAGTTGATTGCCTCCCGAAGCCAGATAATACAGGCCCTCTACTGCCTGCTGGCGCTCTGGGCTGCGCGTCCAATAGTCTCTCTTAAAATAAGGGTCGGTCAGATAACAACCTCCGTCCTTCGAAATCCAGACATCGTTGGGGCCGTTCAGCAGCTTGCCACAGAAGTTGGTAATCAGTATCTTGGAATGGCCCTCCATATCGAACGACCAGAGCTGATTGTCCATATCTGCGCAGGCCACCAAGTTGCCTTGGGCATCAAAGTACATCCCGTTGGAGCGGCCGCTTTGGTCTGTGAACAACGTGATATTCCCGGATTCGCAGTCCCAACGATAAATCTTATTGTTGGGCTGGTCTGTAAAGAACACATCGCCTTTTGCGTCTGCCGCAGGCCCCTCTGTAAAGCTGTACGAATCAGAGATTTTCACAGGACGCTCTCCTTCAGCAACGATATCATTTGACCGAACCTGCGCGCAAGCTGTCATCACACAAGGAATCGTGCATGCCAGCAACAATCGTGAGTTTGACAATCTTACTTTCATAATTTACAGTTCCTCACTCGGAGCAGCCCAGAAGATGTTGGCATTCGAGGTGCTCAGATTATCGTTATCTTCTATGAACGATTCAAAACCCGCCGGGACAAGATTGATATGCCGACCAGCCTCACGTTTCCTGTTTTCATCACAGTCTTCCTGATAGTAGGAAAGCGTTTCCGGACATCGGAACCAGTAGGTGTTCTTTGCCATATAGGCAGAATAAAAACGAGACTTCGTGGGGGCATTCTTCAGGAGATCGTAGATGACCATATCCTCGCCGGAAATGTAATGCTCCCTTATCTCTTTTAGTGAAAGCGGCACAGCGTCAACGTCGCAGATATAATGTCCGTCCATATCTGAATCTATCATCGCCCACTTTCCCAGTTCGGGAAGCCAAACTTCGTTGACGACATGGCAATCATTATCATCCTCATCTTCAGGGAGACAAGTAACATACCTCGCGTCCAGACCCGCGGCAAGCATAAGCTCAAAGGTGAGGATGCTGTGCAGTCGGCAATTGAATGCCGGGGCAACATTCTTCGTGTATTCCCACAGATCGACGGCATTGCGGTGCTCTGGCTCTATTTCCTGATTGTCGTGCGGAATATTGGATGCCACAAACCTACCTATGGCAAGCGCCTTGGTCCAAGTGTTCGCATCGGCATCGTATAACGAATCAAGATGGAAGTAATCCAGAATCTCTTTTGCACGAATCGTATCTTGGATAATCTTCATCTCGAAGGTAACGGTATCCGTCTCGAGTGTCCCTGATGTGCGGAGCAGTTGAACATAATCATCATACCGTCTTTCCGGCCGTTGATGAATGGAGATGTAGTACTTGGCAAAGTAGGCATAGACTAAGCCTGCTGTGGTCAGAAATCCGATAAAGGCAAATATGCCACAAACTATTTTCAGAAACTTTTTCATATCACTAACCTCCTATTTGTCTGCTTAATACCTTTCTTGAGCCGAAGTCTAACCTTCCTTTTGCAGAAGCTACTGAGCCCACTTAATAAGTCTTTCTTGGAACACACCTTTAACATCAGTATCCGAAATACTTCTTACAATACGCAATCATTGCGCTGTCGTATCTTTCACTACAATCTTTGTCGTTATTCAAGAAGTGACCGGAATTGGGAAAGACGATCAGGTCGTAAGGCCTGCCAAGGCTATCGTACTGGGCTTGTAGTGCTCGGTAATTATCTGATTTCACCAACCCATCAGTTCCTCCGTAGGCAAAGATGGAAGGCAGAGCCGTCGAGTCGTTGAGGTATGCAATGGGCGACGCTTGCAATTTAATACTGTCAAGCAATTCGGGTGTAAGTGCAGGAGCATCCCAATGCTGTCCGGTGCAGCTGAAGGCGAACTTCTCGACTTCTTCGTTCTTTGCGTTTCCGTCGTAGGGAAACAAGATGCGCAGATCAGAGGGCCCTACTTTGATGGTAGCAAAGCGTAGCGGAAGTCGATGGGAGCGGCCGTAAGCATACATCATGGCCAGATGCCCGCCAGCCGAGGTGCCTCCGATGGCCATTTGGCGGATACGGACACCTTTCCCAGCCGCAAATCCTTCAATATGCTGGATGCATGAATCAATCTCATCGAGCATGGTGGGGATTGAGACTCCGTCCTCATTCAGCAGGCTATAATTCATGGTGGCAGTGGCATAGCCTCGTTTCAGCCAGGCATAGCAGTCTGAGTCGTGCATATTCTTGTCACCACCGAGCCATGAGCCTCCATGCACATAGAGTATGAGCGCAAGACTATCCTGAAGTGCAGCATCGTTAGGCAGATACAGGTCGTACTTGTTATGCTCACGGCTTCCGTACATCACATCTGTAAAACGCTGACCGTACTCATCGTTCCACTTAGGTTTGTTCACATACCAGGCGATTGTCAAGGCGGCAACAGTCAACAAAACGACTCCCGACAGGAAACCACATCCTTTTTTGAAACAACTACCCATATTTATTGAACTCTTGAGCTTTATTTTCATTGCAAAAGTAATAAAAAACTGATTATCTGCGGCATGTTTTACGAGAATTCCGCCACTGTTAGGAAAAAAAGGTTTGCCTACTTATTTATTTCGCGCGCACACTTAGAGTTTTTTGTGATTTATGTACTTCATCCCCCATCATCCCCCATCAAACGAGCCTAAACATCGGGCGAAAACAATGCAAGCAGATGGCTTTGCGACAGCAAGCAGGAAGCAATGCGACAGCAAGCAGGAAACGATGCGACAGCAAGCAGGAAACGATGCGACAGCAAGCAGGAAACGATGCGACAGCAAGCAGGAAACGATGCGACAGCAAGCAG
>JAILBW010000090.1 GCA_024680695.1 Bacteroidaceae bacterium | reverse complement strand
GCTGAAGCGTTCGGCAATGCGCTGCAACCGCTGTACATCCTTGCCCATCTCGGGCAGGAGGGGGTCGTCGGGATACGTCTCGCGCAGCACCTCCTGCCAGGCCATCAGGCTGCTGATGGGGGTGCCCAGCTGGTGGGCAGTCTCCTTGCTCAGTCCCACCCACACCTTGTTTTGCTCGGCCTTCTTGCTCGACAGCAGGGCGAAGATGGCCACCACGACGAAGATGAGTACAACGCCCAGCTGGACGTAGGGCCACCAGGCCAGACGGCGCAGCAGGAGGCTGTCGTCGTAGCAGATCTCCATGTAGTCCGAGGCCGAGAGGTAGATGCGGATGCTGCGGTTGCCGTCGATCATCGAGGCTGCCCGCACTCGCAGCTGAGCGATCGAGTCGGGGTAGTTGGCAGCATGGAGCTTGATGTTGCGGTAGTCCTGCACTTCGCGCATACTGTCCACCACGATGACGGGGATGGTGTTGTTGCTGTTCAGCACTTCGAGTACAAGCGAGAGATCGGTGGTCTCGTCGGCGCTGTTCAGCGAACGCAATGCCTGAGCCCAGATCTCCATCTTGCGCTGCTCCTCACGCTTGAGGTCGCGCACCAGGAAATTGGACACTACGAGCGAGGCCACGCTGAGAACGACGGCCGACACTACGAGCAGGATCTTCACCTGCCTGATTCTGTTAATCCACTGCATTCCACTATATAAACGCCGAACGGCCTCCATTTATTGCCCGAGGGAGCCTCTGCGCACTCATTTCGAATCTTCCTACCTTATTACAATTACGCGCGCGGGCGCGCGAACTTTGCATTTTGCATTTTGCATTTTGCAATTACTCTATCGGCTCCACGGTGACCTCGAGGTAGCCGCCGGCGAGGTTGGCCGCTGTGGTAAACTGCACCCAGGGACCCACGACGCTGGTGGTCATCGTGTGGACATGGCCGGCGAAGGAGGCCAGAAGCCTGTGGGAGCGATGGGCCTTGAGCACCTCCTGCCACAGGGCAAACGCCTCGGGCTTGTGGCCCTCTGCAGGCCACTGCGGACGGCGCTCCACCTTGTAGTTCCGGTCGTTCGCAGCATTCCAATCCGGATGGCCCACGCCGTAGGAGGGACCGAACCCGGGGGCGTAGAAGGGGACATGGCACATCAGCAGGGTGGGCACCTTCGTCTTCATCTCCTGGCGGAAGATGGACAGCTGCTCGGGGAGTATCTCGTAGACGGAGGTGTCGAGCATAATCAGGCGCAGCCCCTTGACATCGACGCTGTAGATGAGTGGATTACGGTCGCGGAAGAGGCGGCCGAACCGACGCTTTGCCCACTCGGCGCGCAGGTCTATCTCCGTGCCCTCCATGCCTTCGTAGTGCCAATCGTGATTGCCGAAGATATAGTAGTAGGGAATCCCCAGCGAGTCCAGACGGCTTACCGCGAAGTCGATGGCGGCCTCGGAGGGATAGCTGAAGATGTCGCCCATCAGGACGATGGCGTCTGCGCCCTTCTGCTTGGCCATGTCGAGGCTGCGCAGGAAGGACTCTTGGCTCGTCGTGGGCTCGCCCGTCTGGAAATGCCGGTTGTTGTGGTAGGCCGAGGCCATTCGCTCGCTGTATTGTCGATAGGGATCCTCACGACTGTCGCTCATCCACAGATGGGTGTCGGAGATGACAAAGAGCTTTACGGTCTCCTTTACGTCCTTGGAGAAGAGACGGATACGCGGCCCCACCTGGTTGTACGTCACTGGCGTGCCGCGCAGCAGACTGCGCCGATTGCCGGCCAAGGTTGGTTCCACACTGGCCATGCAGCACAGGGCGACAAGGACTATCAGGCGCAGGCCAAGGTGGCTTCGGCGCGCCGACGGGAAAAGGCTATTCTTCATCATTGGGTGCATTGTTTTACGTTTTTCACTGCAAATTTAATGATTTTGCGCCAAATAATCCCCACCCTGAGCGGAAAAAGTGCAGCACCGGGCATTTGAGACGTGAAAAGACGGACTATGCCACTCGAAGCCGGCAGCGCTTCGTAGTTGGGACAGAGAATGAAGCAAAGTAGCCCTCAGTGTAAGTATTTCGGAAGTTTTCATGCCGATACATGCGACAAGCCGCACACTAAAACGGTCCGAAAAAGCCCACTTTTGGCCGTTTTTCCCCCCATTTTGTGCTCCGTTGGCAACCACAACACTTGATTATGAACAAGTTGCAATTTTCCGTTTTTCTAAGTCTCACGACCCTTTGGCCGATTCTGAGCGAGCCATTGGCAATTACGACACGTTGCGGAGGCCAAAACTACACGTTGTTCGGCTCTCCGCGACGTGTCATTCCGACCTCCGCCACACTTTGTGCGAAAAC
>JAILBW010000091.1 GCA_024680695.1 Bacteroidaceae bacterium | reverse complement strand
AGAATGCCTCGCACGGCGTTCTCGTTTCCGTGCTGGGCTATCTGCTCTTTGCTGCCGTACACAATCCCGTCGGGTACTACGGCGCTGCTCTCATCATCGGACTGGGCAACGGCCACATGTTCCCAGCCTTCCAGACAATGTTCATCAACCTGGCACCAAACAGTCTGCGGGGCACCGCCAACGGCACGCTGCTGACGGCTTGGGAACTGGGTGTCGGACTGGGCATCATCGTCGGCGGAGTCGTTACGGAATACACTTCGTATCACGCTGCATTTTGGATTGCATGGGCAGTCAATGCGGCTGGCGTAGCGTTTTATTTCGCTTATGTAAAAGGACACTTCAACTCACACAAACTAAGATGAAAAGCAGGATTATGTCTAAGATTCATCAAAGGGGAGTCCACTGCCGTCGGCTCATCGGTCTGCTCCTAATGTTGATCATTCCGACCGCAACTTTGCAAGCCAGCATACCGGAGACAGCACTTCGAGACTACATCCACAACGGCGATGACAGCTTCGCTTGGCAGGTGATAGACAGCACCCGGGCGGCCGACGTTACGGGCTATCGTCTGCTGCTCACCTCACAAACGTGGCGAGGAATACGTTGGATGCATGAAATGGTGGTCGTCGTGCCGGACAAACTGAAACACAGCGAAGCTTTGCTCCACCTTACGGGAGGCGGCGAGGATGAGCAAACAGGCGAGATAAAGTATCACGACTGGAACGATGCTACCATTCAGACTGTCGGGCAAATCGCTCACGGCTGCCGCGCAGTGACCGCTGTCGTCTGGCAGGTGCCGCGACAGCCGCTTTTCGGAGGAATGCGGGAGGATGTTCTCGTCTCGTACACCTACCACAAGTTTCAGGAAACAGGCGACCCTACGTGGCCCCTGCTGTTCCCCATGACGAAGACAGCTATCCGCGCTATGGATGCTGTGCAGCAAATGGTGGCATCGCGCAGAAAGAAGGGGCGTCGGGTGACGCACTTCGTCGTGAACGGTGTTTCGAAACGCGGATGGACCACTTGGCTCACTGCGGCCTCGGGCGATCCGCGCGTAAAGGCCATTGCGCCGATGGTAATCGACATACTGAACATGCCGGTGAACCTCGCATACCAGAAGGTGATGTACGGCAGATACAGCGAGCAGATAATGGACTATGTAAATCTCGGGCTGACCGAAGATGTATCGACCGAGAAGGGGCGCGACCTGCTGAAGATGGTGGACCCCTATTCTTACCGCAAGCGACTCACCCTGCCCAAGATGCTCATCATGGGCTCGAACGACGAGTTCTGGACAGCAGACGCAGTGAAGCACTACATCGACAGCATACCCGGCACGAACGCGATGACCTACGTCCCCAATGCGGGACACAGTCTCGGAGACAAACAGGCCGCAGTGCTGTCCCTCGAAGCGTTCTTCGCACAGACGCTTGCCGGCGGACGCTACACTACTTGTCGTTCCAGTGTTTCGCTCAAAGGTAAGACGGCCGACATCTTTGTCCAAACCCAAGGGCGCGGACGCTTGCTCAATGTGGAGCTTTGGGAAGCAACGTCCGAGACGCTGGACTTCCGCAAGGCACGCTTCGCCCCAGTTGCAGAACTGAGGACGAAGGAGAAAGCGTTCCACATCGACGTACAGCTTCCGGACGATGACTACAAGGCGTTCTTCGTGATGCTCACCTACAGGCATCCCGTAAACCAGCAACCCTTCACCATCTGCACCCGAATGTACACCGCCGATGCCGAACGCGTCCGGCTCTGATGTTTATTCACTTCTTCGCCCGACTTATCCAAGAACACACCTAAACACCTCCTCTCCAATGAAGCCCATCCTCTATCTCATCTTTTTCCTCCTGATGGCAGTAAGTGCCAACGCGCAACAGATGATGTTCGGCGACACTTCCCGCACGGGAACGCCTTTCTCGAAAGACCCCCATGTAGTACACTTCGGCGGACGCTACCTGATGTATTTTTCCATTCCCCCTCGACCCGATGAGAAAGGCGCAGGATGGAACATCGGCATTGCCGAAAGTCACGATCTCATCGACTGGGAGAAGGTGGGCGAACTGACACCCGCCCCAGGTGCCGATTACGAAGCGAAAGGACTCTGTGCCCCCTGTGCATTGGTGCGCGACGGGCTGATCCACATCTTCTATCAGACGTACGGAAATGGTAAGAAGGATGCTATCTGCCACGCTGTCTCGAACGACGGGCTCACCTTCCGGCGTGATGACACCAACCCGATATTCTCCCCCTCAGGTACTGGCTGGACTTGCGGCCGAGCCATCGATGCCGAAGTGTGCTACTTCAAGGGACGCTACTACCTCTACTTCGCCACTCGCGACGAAGACTTCCGGGTGCAGCAGATCGGCGTCGCTACAGCTCCCGGCGATACAGACTTCAGTCGCTCATCGTGGACGCAAGCTGCCGACAGCGCAATACTAAAGCCAGAGTTACCTTGGGAGAAGCGCTGCATCGAGGCACCGTCAATCATCGTACGAGGACGAAAGATGGTGATGTTCTATGCCGGCGCCTACAACAACGAGCCGCAGCAAATAGGTGTCGCAGTCAGCAAGGATGGCATACACTGGAAGCGTCTCTCCTCGGAACCTTTCCTAAGAAACGGTGCGCCGGGAGAGTGGAACGAAAGCGAATCGGGACACCCGCATATCTTCAAAGATGAGGACGGACAGACCTACCTCTTCTTTCAGGGCAACAAGACGCACGGAAAGAACTGGTTCCTCTCGCAACGTCGCATCTTCTGGAAACGCGGCAAGCCTCACTTCTGACGCCCGTCGGAGGCCTCGTCACCTCTCCTATTCTTCGTGCACCAGTGCCTTCGACTCCTGACCGTACCGCCCTACGCGAACCAACGCACTGACGATGAAGGTGACTGCACAGCAGACAACCACTACGACGAAGAAAAGGCGGAAGCCAAGTTCGTCGGCCAGCCAGCCGGCAATCATGCCGGGAAGCATCATCCCCAGCGCCTGCAGAGCCGTACAGAGACTGAAGACAGAGGTACTCTTTTCCCCGCGCGCGAAATAAACAAGGAAGAGGCTGTAGGCCGTAAAGCCCAGACCGTAGCCGAACTGTTCGAGGGCCACACAAGCGTTGATTACCCACAGGCTTGAGGGTTGGAAATAAGCCAAATAGACATAGACGAGGTCGGGTACCGAGATAGCCAGCACCATTGGCCACCACCAGCGACGCAGTCCGTCGCGCGAAGCAAGCCATCCGCCCAGCAGACCGCCTACCAGCAGGCAGACGACACCTACAGTGCCGTAAGTGAAGCCTACGGTGATGGTACTAAGCTCCAAGCCGCCCTCTGCTGCCGAACGTAGCATAAAGGGCTGTGCCATCTTGGCCAATAAGGCTTCGGGCATACGGAAGAGAAGCATGAAGAAGAGGGCCGACACGATGGCCGGACGAGAGAAGAACGCACGCAGCGTGTCCATAAAGGCAGAGACGATCTTCGCCTCTACCACCTGTTCCTCCACGCAGGGCAGGATGCGGCTGTGCCAAACTGCCAGCAGAATCATCAAGCCCGCCAACAGCATCATGGTGATGCTCCAAGCCAAGGGAACGGAATAGGCTCTTTCCATCCAGCCGGCCAGCATCACAATGGCACCTTGGCAGAATATCATGCCGATACGATAGAACGTACTGCGCACACCGACGTACAGCGCCTGGTCTTTCTCCGTGAGGCCCAAGATGTAGAATCCGTCGGCCGCGATATCGTGTGTAGCGCTGCTGAAGGCCATGAGCCAAAAGAAGCACAATGAGCCGCGCAGCCACCAAGGGGCACTGAGCGTGAGCGCTACGCCAGCCAGAGCGGCACCTACCAGCAGCTGCATCGCTACTATCCACCAGCGCTTGGTGCGCACAGCGTCCACCAGCGGGCTCCACAGCGGCTTGATGACCCACGGGAGATAGAGCCAGCTCGTGTAGAGTGCCAGTTCTGTGTTCGTAAGTCCCAGGTTAGTGTACATAATGACGGAGAGCGTCATTACAGCCATATAGGGCAGTGCCTCAGCGAAGTAGAGTGTGGGTACCCAAAGGGCGGGGGAGAATGTCTTCTGAGATTTCATATTTCGGTTGTGAGGTTGTTGAGTTGCGGTTATGAGAGGTTCGCTGCTTCCTCTTCGAGAGGTTGGGAGGGGGAGCCCCGCCTTAAAGATTCTTCGGTTCAAGCACCCGGATGCCGAGACGGTGGTCGTACTTCATCATGTAGTCGTAGAGCGGGACATTGTCCAGCACCACCTTCTTATGGATGCTGCTGGCGTTGAGCAGGTGCAGTTTCCCGTCGGATCCCCACTCCGCAATACCTACGTGGCTGATATCGAGTCCGTCGCGACTGGTCACCAACGCCAGAATGTCGCCGTCTTCAACGTATCGCAGCGTCTTTCGGTCGCGATTGAGCAGGCGGCTGGGGATATAGCGAACGGTCGTCCCATTGATTTCCTCCTCGTAGCGGCGTATGCGGTCGATGTCGTACTGCTTGCCATTCAGCATGGGATAGAGGTCGGGATGCTGGCTCATATAGTGTACGTCGATGCGCTGAATGGCGGTGAAGGGGAAGTAGTTCCCAGCGGGCTTCGCCTTTCGCTCAGCGACGATGCCCAGCGCCACGTTGCTCTCTATCCACTGGCTGAAGTAATGGTTTCGGCTCACATAGCTCTGCATCTCTCCGCCTCGATAGCGGATTCGGGTCAGCGCCCGACAATAGTCGTCCCACGTTTTTCCTCCGGCACTTGTGGTAAGTGTGAGTGCCAGCACCGTCTCGACGAATGTGGTGCAATCCAGTTGGCGAAGGTTCACCACCAATTCCTCCTTCGGGTTCACCTCCAGCGTCTTTCCCACGTAGGGCACATCAAGCAAGCGATGCCCAAAGTAGAGCATCAAGTTTGTGCCGCGAGGCTGCTGAGCCCCATCGCGCAGCAGTTCTACCACCCGAAGACTATCCTGCTTCGTATAGGTAAGCGCTTGCAGCCCAACCCCACTCCAAACGAGTAGCAGCAATCCGAGTATGATTCTTTTCATTGGGTTCAAGAGTTCAAAGCCTCTCCCCAACCCTCTCCCAAGGAGAGGGAGCAGGATTAAATGAGGCTGGTTAATGGGGTTTATAGAAACTATAGGGACTATTGGTACTATTGGAACTATAGGGTGAGGGGGCGTCTAATGCACTCTACTATATCCCACAAGCCGGTCGTAGCGGCTGCCTGGTTCGCGGAAATAGACAAGCACCTGGTATTCGTTCTCCGTCTCGTAGAAGTCGCCCATCGTTCGCGCTGTCGTGCCGTCCTCCTGCCGGAACTGATAGCCGTAGTAGCCCTGCTTGAGCAGGATTGCAGCCTCGTATTCGCCCGCCTCCTCGTTATACTCCATGCGACACACTGGTGAGAATTCCTCACCAGTCCATTCGCCGCAGACATAGACATCGCCTCCAGGTAGGCGGGGTGACTGCAGGATGAAGTGCGTGACGACGTATTCGGCCGTCGTAGCATCGTCCTCGTCGTCGGCACTGCGCAGAACATAGACGCCGTTCTGGTCCTCGATGAACTCATAGTTGCGATGCGGCACCTCGGGGAACAGCGTTGCGTGGTAGTAGGGTTCGAACCAGTCCATGCGGTCCACACCCATTGCTGTACGGTGAACGTCCAGTATCTCGAAGCGATGGTACTCGCTGCCGGCCGGGAAGATGAGCTGCTTGTCGTGGGTAAACTCTATACCGTTCGTCTTGCGGATGTTCGGCACGAGCCCCGTCACTCGGCTTTCCCACCGACGATTCTGCATGACGACGACCTTCAGTTCGCGCAGGGGGTCAACGACGTGCAGGTTGCCGTAGCCCACAGAGAGCGTAACCTGCTGGTGGCTGCGGTTGAAGTCGATATCGGTGTTGCCGCTCACCTGTGTCGCTACGCTTGCCACACTCTCGTAGATGCAGAACTGCGCCTCGAGCACCGGTGTGTCCTCCTTCACGTCGTCGTCCTCGTGGAAGATTCTCACACGATAGTTGCCGCTAAGCAGCATCGACACCTGTGGATTGGGCAGGCGGAGGCGATAGTGGGTGTAGAGCTGCGTCGTGTTGAAGCTGTTCTCGTAGTCCTCGATGAGCTGGTCGTTGAGTCCGCGCAGATAGTCGCTCTCGAAGACGCCGTCCGAGACGTTCCAGTCGGCATCGCAGTGCTCGATGTGATAGATGTAGCGATGGTAGTTGTGACTCATCTCGTCCCACGACAATTCGACATGCTGTCCCTTGCGTCGGTCGAGCATAGGAGGCAGGGTGGGGTCGCCCTCCACCATCACCTGCAGCGTATGCACATTCTCGTCAAAGATGCGCTGCTGCTGGCCACAGACGGCAAGCGGCCACAGGATCGCCAGCAAGAGCCGCCAGCGGCATCCCTTCAGCATATCAGACAGCCAGTCGGACATCGGCGTCATTCTACCAGTCCCACTTCGCGCCAACGTGCTGCGATGTCCTCAGCATCGCGCCGAGCGGTGTCGGCATCTACGTCGTACTCCTGACAGAGCAGGTCAGCCAACGTCTGAGCCGTGAAGTCGGTGCCTTGTACTGAGTTCCACAGCATGGCAGCCGATTCGTTCAGGTTGATTATCGACGTGAAGTCGATGTTCTCTTCGCCAAAGGCGACAATGATGAACTCGCCACAAACGTCGCGTAGTTCGAATCCTTTCTTTATTCTCATCGTTTTACACATAAGCTTTATACACAAACAATAGCAACCGACGGATGGGTCGCAAGCGGCGCCACAGGCGTATCTGTCGCCTCAGCTTGGGGTCGTCGGCCTGCAGGGTGCGGCGGGGCCGGATGTATTCCGCAACCACTCCGCGCACGTCGGCCCGTCGGCAGTGTTCCTCGCCCCGCACATTGCCGTCGCCCTGCAGCGTCACTTTCTCGCCGTCGAGGTCGATGATACGGTGCAGGACGTAGCGACCGGGGGCTATCTCGGCCAGTACGGCATCGCCCACGCCGAAGGCCACTGGGGGCACCAACTTCACCTTGTCGCGACAGTGCTCGATGAAGGGGCGCATGCTATAGCCCTTCACCCAGATGATGCGCGGATAGCCTGCTGCCAAGCCCTCCGAGACGAGACCCAGATAGACGTCGTTGGGCAGCTCGCGGCGCGGTTCAATGCTGGTGATGCCGTTCCGCCTGCGGTAGAGTCGCCTTACCGGCCACAGGCACAGACGGGCCATACCCCGCACTATCGCTTTCAGCATACTCATCATGACGCAACGGTATCGTGGCACAGACGGGCTGCATCGGCGTCGGGGAGGCACCCCAACTCGTAGATGCGGCACAGGCGCACCAGGTTCGTAATGCTGTCGCACACACCGCGATAGACGCGTGCGTCCCACTTCATGCTGCTCATCTGCGGCAACAGCATGCCGAAGGCTTCCGAGGGTCGCAGCTGGCGTATCGAGTTTTCAGGACGTTGCCGGATGCGCACGATGGCGCCCACCGGAGCCTCCACGTTTCGGTAGCAGGGCGTCTTGCCGCTCCAAGGGCTTCCATAGACCACTACCCGACCGTCGGGGAAGATGCGCACGACGGGATTGTCGTCGTTCATCAGGTCGCAGTCGGGGATGTTGTCATACCACAGCCGCGTGTGCGTACTCTTGCCCGTACCGCTGGGCGCCGTCATCAGATAGCCCCGACCCGCATGCCGGATAACGGACGCATGCATGAGAAGTGTCTGACGGTCGGCCGCAGCAAACGCATAGCCTAGCATCAGCGCGTTGTTCAGTCCGAAGTTGCGCTGTGTCTCTGTCTGTCCCACGAGGCTCACCACGATGCGGCTGAAGTCGGCATTCGTCGTCACTCGGCTGCACAGCACGCCCGTCACATCGGAGATCTCATACTGATAGCCGCCGTCGGGGCGCAGGTACACGCCGTAGTTGTTGCCCGTACTGTCGAACTGCCCGATCTCGTGGCTGGGATCGTCCCACGGCCAGTTGTCGTCCACCACCACTTCGAGCAGCAGCGGCTCGTCGGGCGTAGCTGTCAGGGCGAAACGAGCGAAGGAGGGCAACATGCGGTCGATGTCCTCATCGCCTGCGAAAGTAATGCTTAGGGGGTGTCCCCCCACACGGTAGTAATGCATGCTCAAAGGTTCAAAGTTGGCGCTATGGTTCTTTTTATAGGAACTATAGTCACTATAGGAACTATAATCCCTATAGTAAGAGCCGGCTAATCATCACTTTTCGCCCACTGCTCCGGGACGAATCGGAAGGCATCGACGGGCAATTCGTGCAGCTGCCAGTTCGGGTCGTTTCGGAATCGTTTCAGCGCTTTGGCTCGCAGCTTCATCGCCCTGCGCACTTTCGTGCTGTGGATGACAGCCGGCATCATGTGCCGACACTTCAGGCTGTCCTCCAGATAGGCATTCAGCTGCATGGAATACAACTGGCGGTCGGCCAAGAAGTTATTACGGCCATCGAGATACGCCGAGTCAACTTTTTGGAACTCTGTAATGTAGGCCACCGAATCCAACTCCGAGAAGGCCACTCCCGAGAGCCATACGGTGCGCGACTTCAGCTTTGGCGGCTTTGCCACCTTCACCTTCTTCGTCTTCTCGCTCTTCGGCGCCTTCGACTTCAGCACTTTGGGTGTGCGCGCCTCGCCGGTTGTGGCAGTCAGCGTCATCAGCGTCACTGCGAACATCAGCATTCGGAATATCTTTTTCATCTTCGCTTCACTTTTATGTTTTGCCGCGATTCAGCATTCGGCCTGCAAATTTAGTAATTTTTCCACAATGAAGCAAAGACCGCACAAAAAAAATACGATAAGTTCACCTCGCAATGAAAAAAAAAAAAACGTAACTTTGCGCACAGAAATTGCAGAAACATTATAAACGAATCGATGAAGAAATAAACCAATCATCTTCAATTAAAACAGTTATTAATCAGCACTCTGGGTACCGCCTTCGGTGTCGGGCTGACCTTCTTCGTGGACAATCAGATGGAGAACAACCATAAGCAATCGGCACAGCGTGAGACAGCGATTATGGCCGTGTGCGACATCGACGAGATTGTGCAAAGCCTCAAGGATGAGATACATTTGGAGGACAGCCTGTTCAAGGTGGCCATGTATGTATTAACCCATCAGGAACTGATAGACAGTCTGTCGATGGACACGCTGGATATGGCATTCGAGTATCTGTATGACAACCCTACGGTAATTAAGTGCTGGATGGCCGACACGAAGGAGACAGCCTTCAACAGCAGCCTCGATGCCCGCATGAATATCGGGAACCACCAGTTCTACGACAACGTGCAGTCGTGCTACTACATGCGCCGCTCGCTGACAAAAGTGATGGCGGATGCGCCTGAGTTCAGCCGTCCGCTCAGTAAGGAGGCGTACGAGGACTTTCTATACAAATTGGATCCATTCGATATCAATTGGAAAGGTGTCCCGGTCCCCAATGCCCGGCGTGATATAATGAAGCAGATTTTCGCCCAACACTCGACGACGCTCTATATCAAACGTTATTTCTTCCGAAAAGACACTTATATGGAAACTGTCAATGAGTTGGACCTGCTGAACTGCGAGAACAAAGTTCTGATGGACATCAGCGACAAGGACATCGAAACATACCTCAAGAGGAATTCTGGCAATATGTCGGCGTTGTCTTTTGCCGACCTGATTATAGGTACATGGGATTTAAATCTCGGCAACAATCAGAACACCTACTATTTTCATGAGGACAATACCCTTGAGCAGATCCTCCATCTTAAGGTAGAGTTACAGTTTCAGCTCGAGGAACAGCAGAAGGAGGTCTTCGTGCTTTCACCAATGACCACCTACATGGAAGGACGATGGGAATTGAGAGACGACACACTGATTACCGACTTCGATGCCAGTACGGCAGCGATAACATCGTTCGAAGTGGACTTGAGCAATTTCCCGCAGGCGTCCATGGAAGACGTGAAAGACAGCATAGAAATCAAGAAAAATATGATGAAACAATTCTTCCTGGAAGAAATGAGGCATATGACTCTCAAGAAAGAATATCTCATCTCGTTTGACAAGAGTACCAACACGATGGCGTGGAGGTTCAAAGAAGCGACCCCAGCTGGCAATAATAAGGAGAAATCAGTGCTGTTATATAGAAAGAACGAATAAAACCTATAATATTCGGAAAGGCAAAGAAAATAATAGGAAACAATTATGAATGTTAGATTCAGGCTTCCAAAATTCTGGCATGATCAAAACTATAGCAGTATGTTTAGGGAACTGCTACGGAAAGAGATTGCGATTAAGTGAGAAATCCAAAATATTATTTTTTAAAAACCAAACATTATGAAAAAGTTTATGATGACGCTCGCAGCTGTCCTTTGCTGCGCAATGACAACAATAGTGTTCACCTCCTGCGGAGACGACGAGGAAGACATCAACCTCAACAGTCCGTTCGTGGGTGTTTGGCAGCAGGCATTTCCCGTCAGTGAGGATCATTTAGTCCTTACTCCAAAAGGCAAGGTCTTCCTGCCCGATGGTCGCGTACTTGGCTATCACCTCAACCCCGTTGACTACGAAAACTATGAAAAGTTCGATTTCAAGATCTGGTTCATCAGCGATTACCAGATTACGTCCGACAGCACCTACACCGAAAAGATCACCCTGCACGAAAACCCCGAGTGGGTGGGCCCCATAGACTTCCACTACCAGTTCCTCAACAGCCGAATGTTAGGTGCCAACTACGAGCATACCAATCCTGACGGCAGCAAGACCACCATCGTCGACACGTGGGTGAAGGTCGTCTATGACAAGAAAGAACTGGAGGCTGTCCTGAAGAAAGTGTGCGACAACTATGACACCTACATCGAGAAGGCTAAGAGAAAATTTGGAAGCAATTGACAAGCAAATAATACTATGAAAAAGATTATGATGACACTTGCAGCCGTCCTTTGCTGCGCAATGACAACAACAGTGTTCACCTCCTGCTGCGATCTTGAAGGCATGGACGATGGCAATGCCTAATTATTCCTACAGAGCACACAGCGACAACCTGGGCTATCAGGAAGCGACCGGCCCCTTCGACACGGCAATAAAGTTTTCCATCGGTTTGGATCCCATTCAGGGAAGTGCCGACAAGAAGGTTCTCGAAGCTTGCAACGCATGCTACGAGACGCTGAAGCCAAAACTGCAGGGTAAGAAAGGCAAGGTGCGCATCATCAAAGCCCGCCATCCAGACGGCAAGCAGAAGCAGCTGAAAGAGTTCAAATTCTAACCCCTGTTTCTGTCGCTCTTGGGTTACGCACCCCTCGTTCCAATCTGTTTTACTTCACTCCGCATTCTTCTTTGCTTGCGCAAGCATTGGCCACTACTTGCTGTCGCAACTCAAGACGCTTGTTCAATGGCTCGATGGTCAATGATAGAAGATGAGGAGGCTGCTGCGAGGCTGGGCCGATTGGAGGGTGAGGCCGCGACGCAATTCGTCGCCGGTGGCGGTCATCTTCCAGTCGGTGCCCACAGCCTCAAGGCTATAGGTCTTGTCCGGCACCACAGCCTGCAACTGCACCACGTATTTCTCGTCGGGGCACTGTGCCCGACGGAAGGCAACGATGTAGCCCGTCTGGTCGGACGGACGGTGGAGCTGATAGGCCAGCCAGATGTTGTCGCCGGTGATGTCGCCCGTGCCGGAGAGGGGGTAGAAGTCCTCGTAGAAGTAGGGTCGCACCTGCCGGAACTCGTCCTCCGTCTTCTTCATGTCGGTGAATGCCTCGCCCATCTGCGTCAGCTTCCAGTTGAAGACCACTGCGCTGCCCAGCGCCGAGCGGGAGTCGAAGGGATCGACGTGATAGGAGCCGGTGCCGTGCTGGGCGAGGAAGAACTCGAGGCCGTAGGTGTGGCACTGGTAGCCGACGGGTTCGCCATACTGATAGTCGGTGCGCCAGAGGGGTGCGCTGCGCAGCATCGTCTCGTAGTCGAGGCGTCGTCCTCCGCTGGCGCAGTTATCGATGAGGAGCTTGGGGAAGCGCTGAAGCAGATAGTCCCAGTAGGCATAGAGGCCCTCGATGTACTTCACCTCGGTGATGCCGCTGCGTCCGGGCTTGTCGTTGGCCGCCCAGATGTCGGCGGGGGCGATGTTGAAGTCCTGGCGGTAGTAGTCGATGCTATTCTCCTCGAGTATGTCGCCGATGCACTTGCTCATCCACTGACAGGCCTTTGGGTCGCCGAGATTGAAGAGGAAGTTGTCGCCGCCAGCCGAGAGCATCCATTCGGGATGGTTTCGTTCCCAGAGCGAGCCGCGAAAGACGCGTTCGGGCTCGAACCACACCATGAAGCGGGCGTTCGCCTTCTCCTTGGCATACTGGCCGATGGGTCGCAGCGTCTGCGGGAAGCGCTCGGGGTCGGGCACCCAGTTGCCGACGGTGTTGGCCCAGTTCTTGCCCGAGGCGTAGTCGGCAGCCTCGATATACCATCCGGCATCGAGCCAGAAGCATTCGGGCGTGAAGCCGAACATGCGGGTGCGCTGCATCAGGGCAATGGCGTATTCGGTGGTCATGCAGGTGTACTCGTTGCAGGGCGCGGGGTCGCCCCAGTTGAAGCCGCCGCAGATGGGATACCAGACGGGCTTGCCATCGACCTTGCGCGAGTGATGGGCCAGCATGTAGCGGCGGAAGCGGTTGTGGCCGGTCATGCGGTTCTCGCCTTGCCAGAAGAGGAGGCAGGCGCTGGCCACACGGATCTTCTCGCCGGGTTCGATGCGGGCGTCCAAGGTGGGCAGGCCGGCGGTGAGGCTGAGGGTGCGCTCGTCGCGAGCCACGATGTCGCTGTGCCAAGTGCCCGACCATCCGATAGCCACCGCAACTCCCCTACCGGTCGATGTCTCGACATTATAGAAGGGGAAGGCGCCGTCGGAGGAGCGTCCGCCGAGCGACTGCATTGCGAGTGTGTCGTTGACGGAAAGAGTGCGCTCGTGGGGTGCAAAATCGGCGCGCGAAGCATTGCTCCCGTTGGCAAAGCAGACGGTGGGCGCAGAAACGGGATGCAGGAGGCTGAGGTCGAGCGTCCTCACCTGTGAGAGTTGGGGGGTAGGTGCGCTACCCGTATTCTCGAAGCGCAGGAGCCACTCGACGGCGTCGAAGTCGGTCCAGCCCTTCACCTCGCAGCTGACTCGAAGTCCTGTTGTCGGGTCGGTGTAGGTGGCGATGTAGGCCACTTGGTTGTCCTCTGTCGGTTCCAGTCGCTGCAACGAGTGTTTCCACTTGGGCAGGAGCTTGGCCGAGGGCTGGCTGCCATAGAGGAACGAGAAGGGGGGAACGTGGCTGCGGGCAAACTCTCGCTTTATCCAGCGTTCCACATCGGTCGATTTTCCGTCGAGCATCACTCGGCTCTGTGCCCGGCACACTTGGAAGGAGAAGAGCATCACCAATGCCCAAATCCATTTGCCATACAGATTCGTGTTCATATCATTCTGCTGTTTTTTGGGGTTACTTATTGATCAGCACCTTGCGATGCTCATTGATGTAGATATTGCCTTTCTGAGTGTCCTTCACGGGAATGCCTTGCAGGTCGTAGGTGTTGCCCTCGGACGTTTTTCCTGCAGCCGAGGGGGACGGGCCGATGCCCGACGGGTCCACCTTCGTCACCGTGAGTACACCGGCGTTGACACCAGCAGTGAGATCGACGGTGAAGCGGTAGATGTCGCCCTCGGTCAGTTTGCCGCCCGAGCGCTGATAGACGTTGCCATTAGTGGTGCCGAACGAGCCGGTGCCTATCCCGAAATAGAGGCTACTGCACGAGAGGCGATAGTCGCTGCCGGCGCGCCCCATAAACTGCGGCGTCCACTCTTCATTGCTGCCGTAGATGCCGAATGTGACACCAGAGGCTGCCATCTGCTGACCGACGGTAAGTGTGGCCTGATACACCCGGTCGCTCACCTCGGCCATCGGGATCGCTCGATCCGTCCGCCAGTCGGTGCCGCCGATGTAGAAGGGTCGCCCGACGGACGAGGAGGCCCCGATGATGTAGAGGTTGCCCTGCCCCGAGGCATCGAGTTTCTCGTACTTGGGCGTTACGGTCAGCGAACGTTCGTTCAGGTCGGCCTCGAGTGTGTAGGTGCCGGAGAGTGCTTGCAGGCTGATGGCTCCGTCGGCATCGACCGAGATGAAGTCGCTGTCGAGGAACCAGTCGGAGAGATGGCCAGCGAGGAAGTTGGTGGGATGGGAGCTGCCCTGCGTCATGTCGAGCGTGAGGCTGTATCGTCCCACGCCAGTGCGCACCATCTGCATCGTGTCAATCCGCAGTTCCGGTTCGGGATTCTCCTTGCTGAGCAGCACCGAGACGACACCTTTGGCTGGAACGTTTACCGACGCGAAGCCCACTCCGGTGGCTATCACCGTAATCTTCTTGTCGCTCGAGCCGCTGTTGGTGGCCACCGCGCCGTATGTGCCGTCGGGGTTGGCAAAGCAGGCCATCGTGATGCCTGAGACGCTGTTGCGAGTGCCGATGCGCGTAGCACCGGGCTGAGCGACCGCCGAGATGTGGTTGATGACGTAGTAGTGGCTGTTGGCACTAATGGTGTGATAGTCGCTGTCGTCGATATCAACGGCGCCGTAGCAGGTAGTGCAGCCGCCGGTACGGTTGGGGCCGCGCTTGAGGTCGAGCATCAGGTTCCATACGATCACTGCCCTGCAGTATCGGTTGACGCAGGCGAGCACCATCCCGTTCATGTCGTCCATCAGGCGTGCCGAGAGGCTGCGCCCGTTGTTCCAGGTGCCGATGCTGGCTTCGGTGAAGATCATCTCCTTCTTCGGCGCCTTCCCTCGGATGTCGTCGAGCTCGGACACGCTGCCGCCATAATTGTGCCAAGCTGAGCCCACCACCAGTTCGGAGCCCTCCATGTTGCCGCTCAGGGCGTTATAGACATTGATGGGATAGTCGGTCTGCGAGGAGACATTGTCGTAGTTGTAGTTGTGGTCGAAGACGTAAATCTTCGTACTCAGCCCGGCCCGCTTGAACGCCGGTGCCAGATGTTTCAGGAAGGCGGCTTCGTCCTCCCAAGGCATATAAAGGCTGGCGCTGTTACCTCTGTTCAGCGGTTCGTTCTGCGGTGTGACGGCATAGATGGGGATGCCCAAATCGCGCATTGCTTCGACGAACTTCACGAAGTAGCGGGCATAGTCCGCATAGTATGAAGGATTCAGCTGGCCGCTCGTCCACGAGTTCTTGGGGGTGAGGTTGCTGAGACTCTCTACCTTCATCCAACGTGGGCAGGTCCAAGGGGAGCCGATGATCTTCAGGTCGGGATTGATGGAGAGAATTTCCTGCAACACGGGGACTACATAGTTCACCTCGTCGGAATGGAGACGGAAGTTTTCGAGCCCCTTGGTGTCGCACAACGTATATTCGGTGCTGCTGAAATCGCTGCATCCGATGCTCATCCGCACATAACTCACCCCGTAGCCTGTTTCGCGACTGAACGTCCGCCTCAGGAAGGCATGACGGTCGCGCGGATGCATCTGCATCAGATTGTAGCAGGCGCTGTAAGTGATGGCATATCCGAATCCGTCGACCGTCTGATACATCGTCGTGGGCTGGAGGGTGACGACCGTTCCGCCCGAACTGCGTGACGGCCCCGTTTCGTAGGCCATCAACTTCGAGCCGTCGGCCGTAGTGGTGTAGGACTTATAGTATTGCGACGCAGCGGGCAGCGCGTTCAGGATGCAAGCACAGAGCGAGAGGAAAACAATCTTATTCATACCTTCTACCTTAATATATTATGAGTGCGACGGAGCAAAGGGACGCTCACTCCCGGAACAGGCGTTGTGCAAACATCGAGAGATAGACGCGCCAGTTGCGCCAAGAATGTCCACCCTCGCTTTCGTAGTACTCGTAGGGCAGTTGCCGGCTGTCCAGATAGGCTCGATACGAGACGTTCTGCGGCATGAGGAAGTCGTCCTTGCCGATGGCGATCCAATAGAGTTGCGGACGGGCGGCAAAGACGTCGGCCACCTGCTTGGAGGCTGCAGCGTCGGCGGCAATCTGCTCCTGCACGGAGGCCTTGGTGTTGAAGTCCATCGAGATAGCGGCCGAGAAGAGGCCGATGTAGGCGAAACGTCCGGGGTGCAGGTTGCTCACCTTGAAAGTGTGGTATCCGCCCATGCTCAGACCGCAGATGGCGGTATTGCGGGGGCCCTTCTTCACCTTGTAGTGACTCTCGACATACTTGATGATGTCGACGAAGCTGTCCTCGAAGGTTGCCTTCGGAGGGAACACCTTCTTCGCCAACCCGCTGCGAATCGGCGAAGCATCGTCCCAAGCATTCCCGTTGGGCATCACTACGATCATCGGCTCGGCCTTGCCCAAGGCGATGAGGTTGTCAAGAATCTGGCAGGTGCGCCCCAACGTGACCCAAGCGTCCTCGTCGCCTCCGGCCCCGTGCAGCAGGTAGAGCACTGGGAACTTCTTCCCTTTGTCGTAGCCGGCAGGGGTGTATATCGTCATGCAGCGGGACATTCCCAACGTGGGAGAATCGTACCAGACCTGAGCTACATCGCCGTGAGGCACCTGATGGTTGCCGTAGAGATAGCCCTGATCGCCCTCAGCCTTGCTGACGATGAACGTATTCATGAATGTGAGCACATCGCGGCTCCGCTCAACGTTGGCTGGGTCGAGCGCCTCTGCACCATCCACATGGAAGCGGTAGTTGTACAGTTCGGGCAGCAGCACCGGAGTGGTATAAGTCCACTCGCCATCGACGTTCTTCATCTCGGCAATCAGGTTCTCCACGCAGTCGCCGACTATGACAACCTTCTTTGCCTCGGGAGCCTTCAGGCGGAGCGTAACGGTCCCGTCGTCGTTGAAGTGAGGCGAGCCTTGGGCCCGCTGTCCGAATATTGCCTCTTGGGCAAAAGTTAATGTACTGGCCAACGCGAGGACGGCCATTGTAGCGCAAAATCTCTTCACAATACTTTAATTATTGGGTTGTTTCCATGCAAAGTTATAATTTTTTGCGCAACTTGCTTCTCTTTTTGGAAGAAAAAGTATAAATTTGTCGAAGAAAAAGCCGCTGAGCACTGTCTGCCGCCGTGTGGCTCAGTCCCAGCGAAGCCATTTATTAAGCAACGATACGATGAAGAGTAACCTTTTCTGTGCAAGACTGGCGGCACTCGCGACGGTGCTGTACCTGAGTGTGGCTCAGGCCCTCCCGGCCAATGTGTCCAACCTGCGCGTAAACCGCATGGAACAGCCCACAGGCATCCTGCGCACCGCCCGATTCAGCTGGCAAGTGGAGTCTGACAAGCGGGACGTCACCCAGGTGGCCTATGCCATCACCGTAGCCACCAGCCGCTCTGGCCTCGGCAACGAACGCGAACAGTTGTGGAACAGCGGCCGCGTAGAGAGCAGCGAAACGTTGCAGATTCCCTACCAGGGACGCAAACTGCCTTACGCCTCCGACATCTACTGGAAGGTGGAGGTATGGCTCAGCAACGGCGAACATACTTCGAGCCCCGTACAGCACTTCATCACCGGACTCAAGATGACCGACTGGGATGCCAAGTGGATAGGCGTAAACGACTTCGAACACACCATCGTCGAGGACGGCCGGCGCGACCTGCCTGCTCGCTATCTGCGCCGAGAATTCAACGTTCCCTCGCGCGTAAAGCGGGCCATTCTTTATATCAGCGGCATGGGCCATAGCACTACATATCTGAACGGACAGCCCGTAACGACCGACATCTTCGGCACCGTACTGACCGACTGGGACAAGACGGTCTACTACAACACCTACGACGTCACACAGCTCGTACGGAAAGGGCAGAATGCCATTGGAACCGTCTTGGGCAACGGCTTCACGCTCGGTCTGCGGCCGAACTATCGCAACTTTGGCGGTCCGCGACTGATGGCTCAACTCGTGGTGGAGACGGCAAGCGACACTCTCGTCATCCCCAGCGACACCAGCTGGAAGGCTACCAACCGCGGACCCATCCGACGCAACAATCTCTACGACGGCGAACTCTACGATGCGCGGCAGGAACTGGGCGCCTGGAGTCAGGCTGGATATGACGACAGCCGATGGCAGGCAGCCGAGCTGATGCCCACACCGCCGGGCACTTTGGAGCCGCAACCCAATCCGGGCATCCGCACTCAGCATGAGATACATCCTATCGACATCCGCGATATGGGCAGCGGCCGATACCTCATCGACATGGGACAGAATATGGCCGGACAGCTCAGAGCCACCATCACGGCCAAGTCCGGACAGTCGGTCGTCTTTCGGCATGCCGAGACGCTTACGCCAAAAGGCGACTCGCTCTACGTGGCCAACCTGCGCTCGGCACTCTGCACCAACACCTACATCCCACGCACCGACGGCAAGTTCACATATCAACCTCTGCTCGTCTATCAAGGCTTCCGCTTCGTTGAAATCACAGGAGCGACCGAAATGCCCCGAGCAGAGGACATCACCGGAATGGTCCAGTACGACGAGATGGAGGAGCGCGCAGGCTTCGAGTGTGACAATGAACTCCTGAACCGACTTCACGCCAATGCGCTTTGGGGCATTCGCGGAAACTATCACGGTATGCCCACCGACTGTCCGCAGCGCGACGAAAGGCTCGGCTGGACGGGCGACCGAGTGACAGGCTGCTATGGCGAGAACATCCTCTTGGACAACGGTCCGCTCTATTACAAGTGGATTCGCGACCTGACGGACTCACAGAACGATGCCGGCCAGATTGCCCACCTTGCACCCGAGGTTCGCAATGCCCGGCACAATGGGGTCACCTGGCCCGGTGCCCTCGTCTATGCCACCTACATGCTCTATCGCCGATACGGCGACCTGAGTGCGGTCTATGAATACTATCCCTACATGCAGAAGTGGGTGAACTATACGTACGAAAAGACAGGCCGCGACGGAATCCTCACCGTCGACCGATATGGCGACTGGTGCATGCCGCCCGAACGCGAGGATCTCATCCACAGCGAAGACCCCGCTCGCAAGACCGAGGGCCCGGTGCTCAGCACCACAGTCTTCTATGACATCCTTCGCATGATGGGCGAGATGGCCACAGCCATAGGCAACCAAGCCGACGCCAGCTACTATGCCCGGCTGGCAGCCCACATCAAGGCTGCTTATAATAAGAAGTACTTCGATACAGCAACCGCTCAATACAGCAACAATACGGTAACGGCCAACATCCTGTCGCTCGAGCTGGGGCTGGTGCCACAGGGCTACGAGGACGCCGTATTGAAGAACATCGTTGACGTCACCGAGCAACAGTTCGACGGCCACGTCTCCTGCGGTGTGCTGGGCATACAGCATCTCATGCGGGGACTTACGCGGCGCGGACAACTCGATTTGGCTTGGCGAATTGTCAACCAGCGCACATTCCCGAGCTACGGCTATATGATAGAACACGGCGCTACGACCATCTGGGAACTGTGGAACGGCGATACGGCCAATCCCGCAATGAACAGCGCCAACCACGTAATGCTTCTGGGCGACCTGCTGCTTTGGTACTACGAAGATCTGGCCGGCATTCGCAATGCCGACGGGGCGCTGGGATACTCACACATCGACATGACCCCCTGCTTCCCCGAGGAACTGCATCAAGTCAAAGCCTGGCAGAAGACGGCCACCGGCATCGTCCGCAGCGAATGGACCCGTCAGGGCGACTCGCTCGAGTGGCACATCGAGGTACCAACAAACGCCACAGCCAGTGTTCGCATCCCGATTCACTTCAATGTGGAGGCGCCTACAGGTGAAGGCATCCACAAAGTGGAGATGGACGATGCCTACATGCACATCGAAGTGGGCAGCGGATCGTACACATTCGCAAGCCGTTGACCTTTTTTCATTGAACATTCTTGGACAAGCCAAGCGGCAAAGCCGAGCGGACCATTGAACTCACAAACTCAAAAACTCAAAAACTCATAAACTCATAAACTCATAAACTCAAAAACTCAACTGAACAATAAACATTGACACCCTCAGCGCTCCCCGCCCCTATAGGGGAGGGGCCGGGGGAGAGGCCACATTTTGAACCATTGACCTATGATAGTAAACGACCTACAACGCCTTCGCTGGCAGATACTGGACGAGGCACTTCGCGACCCTGTGATGGAATACTTCATGGGAGAGCGCACGAAGACAAACGAGACGGGAAATACGCGCAGCCTGATTCATCATGTCAACCAACGACTGCGCGCCGTAAACCGCACCTACAGTTGCAGCAAGCGAAACCTGCAGAACGATGTCGCTCTCTTCCAACAGAAGGGAGCACGGCTGGAACCTCGCTTCCGCCGAGGCCATAAGCGCATCCTGCGCTACCTCAACCTCGAATGGAAGAATCCCCTGCTACGCCCGGCGCGCTCGCTCATGCAAGAAGCCGCAGAAAGTCCACAGACAATCTCCATGCCAGCTCTTACCTCCTCGACGAGCGAAGAGCTCTGTGCCATCACGTTGCGCGTATCCGGTCCTGCCGACCATCTGCTTTCGATGCTGGGCAATCCGGCAGTCCTGCAGCGACAGGCCGATGGCGAGAATGCCGCCGAGACCATCACCCTGCAGCTGCCCCTCAACGAAGCCTGCAAAGCGATGTTGCTCGGACTCGGCACCATGGCCGAAGTGCTGGCTCCCGAATCACTGCGCGAGGAGTTCCGCCAGACCTCTCAGGCCCTGCAAAAAATCTATCGAAAAGCTTCCTCTGCCTCGCAGCCGAAAAATAGCGGACAGCAATCACTCTTTGGAGAGCTATTCTAACTAATTAGAACACACCTCTAACCCAACGATTATGAAAAAGATTCACTTCATTCTGTGCCTCATCCTTTGCATAGCCCTTCCCACTCACGGACGCAAGACTGAAAAGGCATTCCAGCAGGTGAACTTCTCGCAGGTGAAGATCCAGGATCGCTTCTGGTCGCCCCGCATCGAGAACAACGCCCTGCGCACGATTCCCGTTTGCATCGACCAGATCGAGAACAAGACGGGACGCATCCGGAACTTCGAGAACGCCGCAAAGGGCGAGGGCAAGCATTCGGGCATCTTCTTCGACGACTCGGATGTCTATAAAGCCGTCGAGGGAGTGGCTTACAGCCTCATCAACAACCCGGACTCCGCACTCGAGGCTCACATGGACGAATGGATCGACAAGTTCGCAGCCGCACAACAGCCCGACGGATACATCAATACGTTCTACACCCTCACCGGCTTGCAGAACCGATGGACCGATATGGACAAGCACGAGATGTACTGCGCCGGCCACATGCTCGAGGCGGCCATCGCCTACTATCAGGCCACCGGCAAGGACAAGCTGCTCGGCGTTGCCAAGCGGATGGTGCACCACATGATGGACACCTTCGGACCCGGCAAGCGCCGCTGGGTGCCTGGCCACGAGGAGATAGAGCTGGCACTCTGCAAGCTCTATGCGCTGACAGGCGAACGCCGCTACCTCGACTTTGCCCACTGGCTCCTCGAGGAACGCGGCCACGGGCTGGGCATTGCTAACGGGAAGCCCTGGAATCCGACGCACTATCAGGATGTCGTACCCGTAAGCGAACTGCGACAGATTCACGGACATGCGGTGCGCGCCATGTATCTCTTCTGCGGAATGGCCGATGTGGCTTCGTATATCAAGGGCACGAACTACATGGCAGCGCTCGACTCGCTCTGGGACAATGTGACGCAGTGCCACATGTACGTCACGGGCGGCATCGGTGTGGCCTATCGTGCAGAGGGATTCAGCGAACCCTTCGACCTGCCCAACTACGACGCCTATTGCGAGACATGCGCCTCCATCGGCATGGTGCTGTGGAACCACCGCATGAACGAATGGAAGGGCGACGCCCGCTATGTCGATGTGCTCGAACGCTCCCTCTACAACGGCGTAATCGCTGGCGTAAGCCTCACCGGCGAGAAGTTCTTCTACGTGAACCCGCTGGCCTCGCACGGCAAGCACCACCGCCAGGAATGGTACGGCTGCGCCTGCTGCCCGAGCAATGTGTGCCGATTCATCCCCTCGCTGGGCAATTACATCTACGGCACCAGCGACGATGCACTTTGGGTGAACCTCTACGTCGGCAGCGAAGTCTCCTTCACCCTTAATAATAAAGATGTACGCGCGAGGATGGAGACCGAGATGCCTTGGCAGGGCACTTCCCGCCTCACCTTCGAGACACCCATGAAGGGGACCCTTCGCCTGCGCATTCCTGCCTGGACCGAGCAGTTCAAGGTCAGCGTGAACGGCACCCCCGTCCGCTTCGGCCACAACGCCAAAGCCGATCGCGGCTATGTGGTACTGCGCCGTTCGTGGAAGAAGGGGGATGTCGTAGAGGTGAATGCCGAGATAAAGACGAAGCTCGTCGAGGCCGACCCACGCATAAAGGAAGACGTGGGGCAGCGCGCCGTCCAGCGCGGTCCGCTCATCTATTGTGCCGAGGAGGTGGACAATCCACATCACTTCGCCGAGATAGCCCTCTCCCCCACTACCACCTGGAGCGACCGCTACGACACACGGCTCCGCGGCATCGTCGAACTGAAGGCCACCGAGGCCGGCCAGACGTTCACACTCATCCCCTACTATGCCTGGGACAACCGCCTGGCAGGAGAAATGCGCGTTTGGATGCCCTGGAAGGAGTAACGGCTCACCGTTGTTCTTCAGACTCACATTCGCTCCCAAGGAATCTTCGGTCCCACCGTCCTCAGCCGCAAGCGTATTCCGAAAAAACTCAAGAAGTTTAAAAACATCTATCACATCTATCACATCTATCACAAGCCCGCTGCTGTAGCTGGATTGGGGAGTGATAGATGGTGTGATAGATGTGATAGATGAACGCCAAAAAGG